>NZ_JAAGPK010000122.1:0-24684 GCF_017104685.1 Burkholderia sp. Tr-20355
TACCTGCTCGAATTCGTCGATGCGCTCGGCGTCGCGCGGCCCGTGCTGGTCGGGCACGACTGGGGGGCGCGCGCGGTCGCGAACGCGTGCGGGCTGCGCGACGGCGCCGCGTCGCATCTGGTGATGCTGTCGGTCGGATACGGCACGAACGATCCACGCCAGCCGCTGTCGCTGCAGCAGGCGCGCAACTACTGGTATCACTGGTTCATGGCGACGCCGCGCGGCGAGCAGGCGCTGCGCGACGATCGCCGCGCGTTTGCCCGCCTGATGTGGGACACGTGGTCGCCGGCCGGCTGGTATCGCGACGGCGACTTCGAGGCGGCGGCGGCCGCGTTCGACGGTCCCGACTGGATCGACGTCGTGCTGCATTCGTACCGGCATCGCTGGGGCTTCGCGCCGGGCACGCCGGCTTATGCCGACGACGATGCGCGGCTGAACCCGGCGCCCGTGCTGTCGCTGCCGACCCTCGTGTTGCACGGCGGCGCGGACACCTGCAACCATCCGGACAGCTCAGCCGGGCGCGAACGGTTCTTCGCCGGCCGCTACGAGCGGCAGATCCTGGACTCGGTCGGACACTTTCCGCAGCGCGAGGCGCCGGCGGCCGTCGCGGACGCGATCCTGCGGTTCTGCGAGCGCGATTGACGCGCTGAGCAGGCCGAAGCCGCTGGACGCACCGGTGACGAGGACAACTTGCTTCATGGTCGATCTCCTGGCGGAAAGATGAGACGGCTCCGAGCGGTTCGTCAGCACATGCCGCCGTTGGCGCGCAGGATCTGGCCGTTGATCCACGCGCCCTCCGGGCCGGCGAGGAACGCGACGACGCGCGCGATGTCGTCAGGCTGGCCGAGCCGCTCGAGCGGGTTCAGCTTCGCGAGCCGATCGACCAGTTCGGGGCTCTTGCCCTGCAGGAACAGTTCGGTCGCCACCGGCCCCGGCGCGACGGCATTCACACGGATGCCGCGCCCGCGCATTTCCTGCGCGAGCACCTGCGTGAGGCTTTCGACCGCCGCCTTGCTGGCGACGTACACGCCGTAAGTCGGCATGCGCATGCCGATCACGCTGGTCGACAGGTTGATGATGGATCCACCGTCGCGCACGCGTCTTGCCGCTTCGCGGCATACGTTGAACGTGCCTTTCACGTTGATGGCCATCGTTTCGTCGAAGAGCGCGTCGTCGCAGTCGGCGATCGCCGCCAGCTTCATCACGCCCGCGGAATTGACCACCACGTCGAGGCCGCCGAATGCCTCGCGGGCGGCGTCGAACAGTGCGGCCACGGCCGCCGGGTCGGCGACGTTCGCCTGCACCGCGATGGCCTGGCCACCGTCGGCGACGATCGCGTCGACCACTTCGCGGGCCGGCCCGGCGCTACCGGCATAGTTGACGACGACCCGGAAGCCGTCTCGCGCGAGTGCGCGGGCGATTTCAGCACCGATGCCACGCGACGAACCCGTGACGAGGGCGACCTGTTCCGATGTGCTCATGTCCTGCTCCTGATGAGGGTGGAATGCCGTTCGATCCGGCGACAGGATTGACTGTAGGCTTCCTCGATCAATAAAAATAATGAATAATGATCAGTCAATAAATGACTAAAAGTATGTCTGATGAGATTCGACAGCAGGCTGCTCAGCGGTATCGGCGTGCTCTCCGCGGTGATCGAGGCCGGCACCTTCGCGCGGGCGGGCGAGGCGATGGGGCTGACGCAACCGGCGGTGAGTCGTGCGGTCGCCCGGCTGGAAGAACGGGTCGGCATCCGGATCTTCAACCGGACGGCACGCGCGATCACGTTGACTGACGAAGGGCGACGCTTTTACGAGGCGGTCGCGCCGCTGCTGGCCGGCATCGAGGAGGCGGCGCTCGACGCCGGCCAGTCGAAGGCGCGCGTGAAGGGGCGGCTGCGCGTGAACGTGGACGGCACGTTCGGCCACTACGTGCTCGCGCCGCGGATGGCGGCATTCCTCGACCGCTTTCCCGACCTCGAGGTCGAGATCAGCGCGCGGGACCGAATGGGCGACCTCGTCGCCGACGGCTTCGATGTGGCAGTGCGCTTCGGCATCCCGGAGCCGTCGTCATATCGTGCGCGACTGCTGCTCGAGACGCGCGTGTTGACCTGCGCGTCGGCCGCATACGTCGCGCGGCATGGCGAACCGCGGCACCCTCGCGATCTCGCGGACGGTCACCAGTGCGTGCTGATCCGCGATCCGGTGACGGGGCGACCGTACGAATGGGAATTTCATCGAGGCAAGGAAGTCGTGCCGGTCGACGCCGCCGGCCGGCTGACGGTGAACGATACCGGCGGGCTGCTCGGCGCGTGCCTGGGCGGCGTCGGCATCGCGCAGTTGCTCGAACTCTATGCGCGCGACGTCCTTGCCGAAGGGCGATTGGTCCAGTTGCTGCCGGAATGGGCGGACGAGACGTTCCCGCTTTATGCGTATCACCATGCGTCGAACCTGGTCGCCGCGAAAGTGCGGGTGTTTCTCGATTTCGTCCGCGAATTGATGGCCTGAGCACGTCGGGCGGCAGGACGCCATCGGTTCATTCGGTGCGATGCGGAATATCGTCCGGGAACGGGTAGGGCGCATGCGGCCCCGGCCAGTCGGGCACCGGCGGTTCGCGAAGCAGGTTGCATCCGCCCAGCATGATCGACAGCAGGGCGACGAGCACGCCGACGCGGGTCGGGCGTGAAATCACACGCTTGGACATGGCTTGCCTCCGTGCCGCGTTCCCTGATGCTTGGACTGCCGGGGGCGGGGGCGCGTTGCGGCGCGCATCGCATGCGGACAAAAACAAAAAACCCGCGAAGCGGCGAGCTTGCGCGGGTTTCGAGTGCGCAGCGCATGACGCTGCGAAAGACTGGTGCCCAGGGCCGGAATCGAACCGGCACGCCTTGCGGCGGGGGATTTTGAGTCCCCTGCGTCTACCAATTTCACCACCTGGGCTTGTTCGTGGCCGCGCAGGCGAGTGCGCGGCGAAACGCGGATTATGGCGGAAATCCGGATGCCGGGCAAGCCACCCCGGCATCCGGGCGCCAGTCACTGGCTCAGGTAGACGAACCGGCCTTGCTTCACGATCCCCATCACGCTCGCGCGCTGATCGAGCCCCACGTGATCCTTGTCGCTCGTGTTGACGACGCCGTTCGGCACGACGAGTTCGTGCGCGCGTTCGAGCTCGTGCCGCAGCGCGGCGCGGAACGCGGGCGTGCCGGGTTGCGCCGCCTTCAGCGCGCGGCCGACCGCGTCGGCGAGGCGCGGGTAGACGCCCGCCGCGTCGCCCGCGAACTGCGTGACCGTGCCGGCGCCGTACTTCGCCTCGTACGCGTCGACGAACGCGAGCGCGGCCTTGCGGGCCGGATGGTCGGCCGGCAGCGTGCGCGCGACGACCACCGGCTGGGTCGGGAACAGCGTGCCGTCGACGTCCTTGCCACCGAGCTTGATGAATTCCGGCGTCGCGATCCCGTGCGTCTGGTAAATCGGGCCCTTGTAGCCGCGCTCGATCAGCGTGCGCTGCGGCAGCACGGCCGGCGTGCCCGAGCCCGCGATCAGGATCGCGTCGGGTTTCGCCGCGATCAGCTTCAGCGCCTGGCCGGTGACGCTCGCGTCGGTGCGGTTGAAGCGCTCGGTCGCGACGACGCGGATCTTGCGGAGATCGGCGAAGCGCGTGAACTCGTTCAGCCAGCTGTCGCCATAGCTGTCCGCGAAGCCGATGAAGCCGACCGTCTTCACGCCGTGGTTCGCCATGTAGCGCGTCATCACGTCGGCCATCGCCCGGTCGCCTTGGGCCATCTTGAACGCCCAAGTGCGCGCGCCTTCCTGCGGCTCGACGATCGCGCCGGAGCCGACCAGCGTGATCATCGGCGTCTGCGCGGCCGCGACCGCGTCGAGCGCCGCGAGCGCGGCCGGCGTGATGTTCGGCCCGACCACGACGTCGACGTGATCCTCGTCGACCAGCTTGCGGATGTTGCGCACCGCGGCGCCCGGATCGGATGCGTCGTCGAGCACCGTCACCTGCACCGGCTGGCCGGCGATCGTCTTCGGCCACATCAGGATCGCGTTCTTGCTGGTGATGCCGATCGCGGCGGCCGGGCCGGTCGACGACAGGTCGACGCCGACCTTCAGGTCGGCATGCGCGGCCGCGCAGGCCAGGATGAGGGCGGCGCCGGCGGCGCGGCGCAACAGGGCGGGAAGCGTCATGCGGGAATCTCCGTCGGGCAGCAAAAAGGGGCGCGATATGCGCCCCGCTGTTTATACACGCCGGTCAAAGCTCGTACGATTCGGATTCGCCCTTGAGCGCCTGCTCGATCAGCTTGCGGTTCAGGGTCGGCGACAGCAGTTCGACGAGCGTATACACATAGCTGCGCAGGTAGGCGCCCTGCTTGAGCGCGACACGCGTCACGTTGCTGCCGAACAGGTGGCCAACCGGAATCAGCCGCAGGTTGCGGTCGCGCTCCGGGTTGAACGCGATGTCGGCCATGATGCCGACGCCGAGGCCGAGTTCGACGTAGGTCTTGATCACGTCGGCGTCGATCGCCTCCAGCACGATGTCCGGCGACAGCCCGCGCAGCGCGAACGCATGGTTGATCTTCTTGCGGCCCGCGAACGCGTCGTCATAGGTGATCAGCGGGTACTGCGCGAGATCGTCGAGCGTCGGCGGCTTGCGTTCGAGCAGCGGATGGTCGGCCGGCACGACGGCCGCATGGTGCCACTGGAAGCAGGGCAGCGACACGAGCTCCTTGTAGTCGGAGATCGCCTCGGTCGCGATCGCGAGATCGGCCTGGTCGTGGATCACCATCTCGGCCACCTGCGTCGGGCTGCCTTGCAGGATCGACAGGTGCACCTTCGGGAAGCGTTTCTTGAATTCGGCGATCGCGGCCGGCAGCGAGTAGCGGGCCTGCGTGTGGGTCGCGGCGATGGTCAGGTTGCCCTGGTCCTGTGCGGCATAATCCTTCCCGACCCTTTTAAGGCTTTCAACCTCCTGGAGGATCCGCTCGACCGACGCGAGGATGATCCTGCCCGGCTCGGTGAGCGAGCGCACGCGCTTGCCGTGCCGCGTGAAGATCTCCACGCCGAGCTCGTCCTCGAGCTCGATGATCGCCTTGGATACCCCCGGTTGGGACGTGTAGAGCGCCTTCGCGGCCTCGGTGAGGTTGAAATTCTGCCGGACGGCCTCGCGCACGAAGCGAAATTGGTGCAGGTTCATTTATAACCCTTCCGCATATCAACAGAATTTTTTAGTCGTTTGAAATATAAGGCGAGTTTATTACGATTCACCCGAGTTTTTCAAATATGGATATCTGTTTTCGTCATTAGCAATCCAGCCGGTAGCGGATGGGGGCGATGACGGCGGAACGGAGATTCGGGCGCGACGTGGCTAGGACGTCGCGCGGTCACCACGAAAACCCTGGGGTCCCCGAATGTATCAGTACGACCAATACGACCAGACGATCGTCGACGAGCGTGTCGCGCAGTACCGCGATCAGGTGCGCCGCCGGCTGTCGGGCGAGTTGAGCGAGGAAGAATTCCGTCCGCTGCGCCTGCAGAACGGCCTGTACATGCAGCGTCACGCGTACATGCACCGCATCGCGATTCCGTACGGCAACCTGCGCAGCGACCAGCTCCGGATGCTGGCGCGCATCGCCCGCGAACACGACCGCGGCTACGGTCACTTCTCGACCCGCTCGAACATCCAGTTCAACTGGATCGAGCTGGAAGACACGCCCGAGATCCTCGCAAAGCTCGCGTCGGTGCAGATGCACGGCATCCAGACGTCGGGCAACTGCATCCGCAACATCACGGCCGACCAGTTCGCCGGCGTCGCGCAGGACGAGGAGATCGATCCGCGCCCGTGGGCCGAGATCCTGCGCCAGTGGTCGACGTTCCATCCCGAATTCGCATGGCTGCCGCGCAAGTTCAAGATCGCGGTGTCGGGCTCGAAGGACGACCGCGCGGCCGTGCAGATCCACGACCTCGGCGTGTACCTGAAGAAGAACGCGCAGGGCGAGGTGGTCGCGAGCATCCTCGCGGGCGGCGGTCTCGGCCGTACGCCGATCATCGGCGCGGTGATCAAGGAAGACCTGCCGTGGCAGCACCTGCTGACCTACTGCGAAGCCGTGCTGCGCGTATACAACCGTTACGGCCGGCGCGACAACCTGTACAAGGCGCGCATCAAGATCCTCGTGAAGGCGCTGTCGCCCGCGAAGTTCGCGCAACAGGTCGAGGAAGAGTGGCAGCACCTGAAGGACGGCCCGTCGACGCTCACGCAGGCCGAGCTCGACCGCGTGTCGCAGTATTTCGCGCCGCCCGTCTACGAGAAGCTGGCCGACACCGACGCATCGTTCGAGCAGCACCTGCTCGAGAACAAGGCGTTCGCGCGCTGGGTCGAGCGTAACGTCGCGCCGCACAAGGTGGCCGGTTATGCGGCCGTCACGCTGTCGCTGAAGGATCACCGCGTGGCGCCGGGAGACGCGACCGACGCGCAGATGGAACTGGTGGCCGACTGGGCCGACGCTTACTCGTTCGGCGAGCTGCGCGTGTCGCACGAGCAGAACCTGATTCTCGCGAACGTGAAGAAGCGCGACCTGTTCGCGTTGTGGGAAAAGGCGAAGGCGGCCGGTTTCGCGACGCCGAACATCGGCCTCCTGACCGACGTCATCGCGTGCCCGGGTGGCGATTTCTGCTCGCTCGCGAACGCGAAGTCGATCCCGATCGCGCTGGCGATCCAGCAGCGTTTCGACGATCTCGACTATGTGCACGACCTCGGCGACCTGTCGCTGAACATTTCCGGTTGCATGAACTCGTGCGGCCACCACCACGTCGGCAACATCGGCATCCTCGGCGTCGACAAGGACGGCGCCGAGTGGTACCAGGTGTCGCTCGGCGGCGAGCAGGGCACGGGCCGGAACGGCGCGCGCCTCGGCCGCGTGATCGGGCCGTCGTTCTCGGCGGAAGAAGTGCCGGGCGTCATCGCGAAGCTGATCGACACGTTCGTCGAGGCGCGCATCGACGGTGAGCGCTTCGTCGACACGTACGACCGCATCGGCCTCGCGCCGTTCAAGGAGCGCGTGTATGCGGCGCGCCAGGCAGTGAACGCGTAACCCACCGGCTACAAGGAATTTGCAGATGGCTTCGATTATCAAGAACCGCGCAGTGATCGACGACGCATGGCAGGTCGTGCGCGCGGCGGAAGACGGTGCGCTGCCCGCGGTCGACGCATTGCCGGCCGGCAAGGTGCTGGTGCCGTTCGCGTTTTGGCAGGCCGAGCGCGCGGCGCTCGTCGCCGCGAAGACGAAGGACGAACTCGGCGTGTGGCTCGCGCCGGACAGCGAGCCGGCCGATCTCGCGGCCGATTTCGGCGCGATTTCGCTGATCGCCGTCGATTTCCCGCGCTTCGCGGACGGCCGCGGTTACAGCATCGCGCGCCTGTTGCGCGAGCGTCACGGCTGGACGGGCGAGCTGCGCGCGATTGGCGACGTGCTGCGCGACCAGCTGCTGTACCTGTCGCGTTGCGGCTTCGACGCATTCGCGGTGCGCGCCGACAAGGACATCCACGACGCGCTGAACGCGTTCGCGGAATTCACGCAGCGTTACCAGGGCGCGTTCGACGAGCCGGCGCCGCTGTTCCGCCGCCGCACGCCCGACGTAGCGACGCCCGACGCGAAGGTGAGCGCATGAGCACCGCCACCGCGCTGACGCCGGAACTCGCCGCGAAGGTCGAGCGCCTCGACGCACTGCTCGCGCGGATCGGCGCCCGTCACGACAAGGTGAAGTTCGCGAGCAGCCTTGCGGCGGAAGACATGCTGCTCACGCACGCGATCCTGTCGAAGGGCGTGTCGATCGGCATCTTCTCGCTGAATACGGGCCGCCTGCACGCGGAAACGCTCGGCATGATCGACCGCGTGCGCGAGCGCTACGGCTACGAGATCGAGCAGTTCCACCCGCGGCAGGACGCGGTCGACCAGTATGTCGCGGAGCACGGCCTGAACGCGTTCTACGAGAGCGTCGAGCTGCGCAAGTCGTGCTGCCACATCCGCAAGGTCGAGCCGCTGAACCGCGCGCTGGCCGACGTCGGCGCGTGGGTCACCGGCCAGCGCCGCGAGCAGTCGGTCACGCGGGCCGAGCTGCACGAGGAAGAACAGGACGAAGCGCGCGGGATCGCGAAGTACAACCCGCTGGCCGACTGGACGGAAGCCGACGTATGGGCGTACCTCGACGCGTTTGACGTGCCGGTCAACCCGCTGCATGCTCGCGGCTACCCGAGCATCGGCTGCGAGCCGTGCACGCGGGCGATCCGTCCCGGCGAGGACAGCCGGGCGGGCCGCTGGTGGTGGGAATCGCGCGATACGAAGGAATGCGGCCTGCACATCTCGATCACGCCGATTCCCGCGGCGGCCGATGCTGGCGCCGCGCACTGAACGCCTACAAGAAACTGACTATTGCGCCGCCCGCGACAGCGGGCGGCACGAACCCAGAAGAGAAGGACTGAAATCATGAGCACGACGCTCGAGCAATCCGCCTTTGCCCCGGCCTCCGGCGCGGACAGCCGCATGGGCCACCTCGACTGGCTCGAAGCCGAGTCGATCCACATCCTGCGCGAGCTGGTTGCCGAGTGCAGCAAGCCGGCGCTGCTGTTCTCGGGCGGCAAGGATTCGGTCGTCGTGCTACATCTGGCCCTGAAAGCGTTCGGCCTCGGCGCGAACCGCAAGACGACGCTGCCGTTCCCGCTCGTGCACATCGACACGGGCCACAACTACGAGGAAGTGATCGACTTCCGCGACCGCCGCGCGCAGGAACTGGGCGCCGAGCTGGTCGTCGGGCACGTCGAGGATTCGATCAAGCGCGGTACGGTCGTGCTGCGCCGCGAGACCGATTCGCGCAACGCCGCGCAGGCCGTCACGCTGCTCGAGACGATCGAGGCGCACGGCTACACCGCGCTGATCGGCGGCGCGCGCCGCGACGAAGAGAAGGCGCGTGCGAAGGAACGCATCTTCTCGTTCCGCGACGAATTCGGCCAGTGGGATCCGAAGGCGCAGCGCCCGGAACTGTGGAGCCTGTACAACGCCCGCCTGCACAAGGGCGAGCACCTGCGCGTGTTCCCGATCTCGAACTGGACCGAGCTCGACGTGTGGCAGTACATCGCGCGCGAGAACCTCGAACTGCCGTCGATCTACTACGCGCATCAGCGCGAGATCGTGCGCCGCAACGGGCTGCTCGTGCCCGTCACGCCGCTCACGCCGATGCGTGAAGGCGAGTCGAGCGAGTTCGCGCAGGTGCGCTTCCGCACGGTCGGCGACATCAGCTGCACGTGCCCGGTCGAGAGCGATGCGGACGACGTCGAGAAGATCATCGCCGAGACGGCAGTGACCGAGATCACCGAGCGCGGCGCGACCCGGATGGACGACCAGGCCTCCGAAGCCGCGATGGAACAGCGCAAGAAGCAAGGTTATTTCTGAAGCACACGAGGACATTCACATCATGAGCATCATCGAGAACACCGAAGACCTCGGCGTGCTGCGCTTCATCACCGCAGGCAGCGTCGACGACGGCAAGAGCACGCTGATCGGCCGCCTGCTGTACGACAGCAAGGCCGTGCTGTCCGACCAGCTGTCCGCGCTGTCGCGTGCGAAGAACAAGCGCACCGTCGGCGACGAGCTCGACCTCGCGCTGCTGACCGACGGGCTGGAAGCCGAGCGCGAGCAGGGCATCACGATCGACGTCGCGTACCGCTATTTCGCGACCGCGAAGCGCAAGTTCATCATCGCCGACACGCCGGGCCACGAGCAGTACACGCGCAACATGGTGACCGGCGCGTCGACCGCGCACGCGGCGATCATCCTGATCGACGCGACGCGCGTGACGATCGAGAACGGCGTCGCGGAACTGTTGCCGCAGACCAAGCGCCACAGCGCGATCGTCAAGCTGCTGGGGCTGCAGCACGTGATCGTCGCGATCAACAAGATGGACCTCGTCGACCACAGCGAGGCGCGCTTCAACGAGATCCGCGATGCGTACGTCGCGCTCGCGAAGCAGCTCGGCCTGACCGACGTGCGCTTCGTGCCGGTGTCGGCGCTGAAGGGCGACAACATCGTCGGCGCGAGCGAGCGCATGCCGTGGTACGCGGGCGAGCCGCTCCTCGACGTGCTCGAGTCGCTGCCGGTCGAGACGCAGGCGCATGACGCGCTGCGCTTCCCGGTGCAGTGGGTCGCGCGCCAGGACGGCAGCTCGGCCGACGACTTCCGCGGCTACATGGGCCGGATCGAGTCGGGCGAAGTGAAGGTAGGCGACGAGATCGTCGTGCTGCCGTCGAACCGCACGGCAACGATCGCCGAGATCGTCGCGCCGGTGCCGGGCGGCACCGCGTCGGTCGCGCACGCGTTCGCGGGCCAGACGGTGACGATCCGCCTCGAGGAAGATGTCGACGTGTCGCGCGGCGACATGTTCGTCACGACCGCCGAGCCGGTCGAGCCGGCGAAGAAGCTCGAGGCCGACCTGTGCTGGTTCGACGAAGCGCCGCTGTCGCCGCAGCGCAAGTACCTGCTGAAGCAGACCACGAGCACGGTGTTCGCGAAGATCGGCGCGGTCAAGCAGGTGCTCGACGTGCATACGCTGTCGCACGCGACCGACCGTCAGGACCTGAAGATGAACGACATCGGCCGCGTCGCGCTGACGCTGCAGAAGCCGATCGTCTGCGACACGTACGATGCGCACCCGGGCACCGGCGCGTTCGTGCTGATCGACGAGGCGACGCACCACACGGTCGCCGCCGGCATGATCCGGGCGTTCTCGGCGTAATCGTCAATCTGCGCGGCGAACCGCGCCGCCGCACGGCGGCGCGGGCCGCCCGCAAACGTCCGCAAGGACGAAGCGAAGCGACAAAACATGGGCAAGGTGTATCTGATCGGAGCAGGGCCGGGCGCGGCCGACCTCATCACGGTGCGCGGCATGCGGCTGCTCGAGCAAGCCGACGTCGTGCTGCACGACGCGCTCGTCGAGCCGGCGATGCTCGACTACGCGCCGAACGCGCGAAAGATCGCGGTCGGCAAGCGCTGCGGGCAGCGCTCGACCGCGCAGCATTTCATCAACAAGCAGATCGTCGATGCGGCGCGCGAACACGCGTGCGTCGTGCGGCTGAAGGGCGGCGATCCGATGCTGTTCGGCCGCGCCGAAGAGGAAATGCGTGCGCTCGAGGCGGCCGGCATCGACTACGAGGTCGTGCCGGGCATCACCGCGGCGCTGGCCGGCGCCGCGACGCTGAAGCGATCGCTGACGTTGCGCGGTGTGTCGCGCAGCGTCGCGTTCGCGACGCACAGTCGCGCGCCGGGCAGCGACGAGATTCGCGAAGCCGCGCGCGCCGATTCGATCGTCTACTACATGGGCCGCGACAGCGCGCCCGGCATCGCGCAGGAGCTGATCGACGCCGGCCGGGCGCCGGCGACACCCGTCGCGATCGTCGAGGCATGCAGCACCGTGCGCGAGCGCTCGCTGACGCTGACGCTCGCGCAGATGGCGGCGGGCGACGCGCAGGCGTGGCTCGATCCCGCCGAACCGAGCCTGCTGATGATCGGCGATGCATTCGCCGAGCGCGTGCGGCTCGCAAAAGACAGCGACGCGTTGCGCAGTGCCGCTTGAGTCGCGCGCGCGGCGCGGCCAAGCGAGGTAGCGATTGCTGCCGGATTGCCGCCGGTTCGCGGGCGTAAAAAAAGCGCCGGCTTTCGAAGCCGGCGCTTTTTTGTTTGGGGCGGCGGATTCGCTCAGGCGTCGTCGCCGAGCTGGCCGAGACAGTAGCGTGCGATCGCGTCGAGCACGCCGTCGTCTTCGCCGACGGCCGTCGCGCAGCGGATCTCGACCGCCGGATGCGCGGTGCGGCAGGCATCGACGAGCTGCGGCAGGTCGCGGCGGACATGGCCGCCCTGGCCGAAGAACACGGGCACCACGGTGATGCGCGTGCAGCCGGCGGCGACTTGCGCGGCAACGGCGACGGCGAGCGACGGCGTCATCAGCTCGAGGAACGCGAGCGACACGCGCGGGGCAGCGGAGCCTGCGCCGCGCAGCCGCGCGGCGAGCCGCTCGAACGGCTCGGCCCAGCGCGGATCGCGGGCGCCGTGGCCGAACAGGACGATGCCGTGCGAACTCATGTCGATGCCTCCGTCGTCATGCGGCACTCAGTGCCGGTCGACCCACTTGAGCGCGAACAGGCCGAGCGCGAGATAGATCAGGCCCGGGGTCGCCGCGGTGAGCGGCGCGGGCCACGTGTTCAGCGTGCCGATGTGCGAGAACAGCGTGTTGAGCAGCTGGAAGCTCATGCCGAGCATGATGCCGCCGAACACCTTCACGCCGACCACGCCCGCGCGCGTGTGCAGGTACGCGAACGGCAGCGACAGCACGAGCATCACGAACACCGCGAACGGATACAGCAGCTTGCGCCACAGCGCGATGTCGTAGCGCTGGGTGTCCTGCTGATTCTCGCGCAAGTGCTGGATGTAGCGGAACAGGTTGATGAGCGACATGCGCTCCGGCGACACGAGCAGCACCGACAGGATCTGCGGCGTCAGGTCCGAGCGCAGCCGGTATTCGGGCAGCGACACCTGCTGCGACCGGTACACGGGGTTCAGCGCGTCGGCCGGCTGGCCGCTGACCGGCTTGATCGGCGTGAGCTCCGTCTCGGTGACGCCCTTCAGCAGCCAGTGGCCAGGCGGTTCGTAGCGGCCCGTCTGCGCGATCCGGACGTTCTGCAGCTGAAACTTCGAGTCGAATTCGTAGATGCGCACGTTGCTGATCGTCGAGTCGGGCGACAGGCTGCCGACGTTGACGAAGCGCGTGACCTGCTCGCCGTTTTCGCGGGCCGCGAGCGTGTCCTTCACCCACACGCCCGACTGGAAGTTCGACGACACCGATGCGCCGAGCGCCTGCAGCCGCACGCGTTCGGACAGCTGGTCGGCGTACGGGCCGACGAATTCGCCGATCAGGTAGGTGACGATCACGAGCGGCACGCCGATCTTCAGCAGCGAGCGCAGCGCCTGGTTGGTCGCGAGGCCCGACACGCGGAAGATCGTGAATTCCGAGTTCGCGGCCATCTGCGCGAACACGTAGATCGCGCTGATCAGCGCGGCGACCGGGATGATCTCGTAGAAGCGCGACGGCGTCTGCAGCGCGACGCGCAGCACCGCGTAGCCGAACTTGTAGTTCCCGTGCCCGACCGAGTTCAGTTCGCTGATCAGGTCGAAGAAGAAGAACAGGCCCGAGAACGCGAACAGGATGAAGATGAACGTGACGTAGATCTGTCGCGCGAAGTACTTTTCATAGAGCCGCATCGATCATGCTCCCGAGCGGCCGAACAGCGCGCGTGTCAATAACGGACGATTGCGCACGCGCAACCAGAAGATGAACGCGACGATCGCCGCGACGACCAGGTGCAGGCCGACGAGGCCCACGCCGAACGACATCTTGCCCTGCTCGATCTGCGCCTGCACGACGTTCAGCAGGTTCGAGTAAGTAAGGTAGATCAGCACGGCCATCACGAGGTTGATCGTGCGGCTGCGTCGCGGGTTCTGGTACGACAGCGGAATGCCGAGCACCATCAGGTTGATCGCGATCAGCGGCAGCCCCGCGCGCCACGCGAATTCCGCGAGGTTGTCGCGCGTCGGGTTGCGCAGCAGGTCGGGCGTCGGCGTGCTGTTGGTGGTCGGCACGTTGGTGACCGGGGTGCTGGTGATCTTCACGCCGTAGCGCTCGAACTCCATGATCTTGAAGTTCGGCTGGCCGGGCGTGCCGTCGTAGCGGCGGCCGTCTTCCAGGACGACGAAACGGCTGCCGTCGCGCGTCTCCGTATGACCCGTCTGCGACACGACCACGTTGACCTTGCCGTTCTCGGTCGACGTGACGAACACGTTCTGCACCTTGCTCTGGTCGGGCGTCATCTTCTCGATGAAGAACACGCGGTGGTTCGCGGCCGACTCGCGGAACTGGCCCGGCGCGAGCAGCGAGATCTCGTCGCGCTGCTGGAAGCGTGCCTTGATCATCTTGCTCTGCTGGTTCGACCACGGCCAGCCGACGAACGCGAAGAAGGCGATCAGCAGGACGATCGGCGTGGCGAACACGCCGATCGGCTTGATGAGGCGCGTGAGGCTCACGCCCGACGCGAGCCACACCACCATTTCGGAGTCCCGGTACCACCGGGTCAGCACGAACAGGATCGACACGAACAGCGTGACGACGAGCATCACGGCGAGATAGCCGATCACGGTCAGGCCGATCAGCACGAGCACGTCCCGCGGATCGATTTCACCGGACGCGGCGTAGCCGACGATGCGGATCATCATCGTCGTGAGCATGATCGTGAGCAGCACCATGAACACGGCGCCAGCCGTATACGCAAGCTCGCGCTGGAGGGAGCGTTCGAAGATCATTCTTGATGAGAAGAGGGCGGGAGGCGGCGCACGCGTGGTGGAGCGCTCGCGCCGCCACGGGAAAAATAGCGGATAATTGCGGCTTTCATCCTTAGCCCAGATTTTATCCGAGGACAAGCGCGATGGACTTTAGCATAAAAGGCTGTGATTGGAGCAAAGGCGAGGCCAAGGGGTTCCTGACCGGGAAGTCCGACTGCATCGTGCTCGGCATCTTCGAGGCGCAGACGCTTTCGGGCGCGGCGCTCGACATCGACACGGCCACCAAGGGGCTGATTTCGCGCATGGTGAAGGCCGGCGACATGGACGGCAAGCGCGGCAAGACGCTGTTCCTGCACGAAGTGTCGGGCATCGGCGCGTCGCGCGTGCTGCTCGTCGGCCTCGGCAAACAGGATGCTTTCAATCAGAAAGCCTATAACGACGCGGTGACGGCCGCGTGGCGCGCGCTGCTGGCGACCAAGGTCGTCCAGGTCACGTTCTCGCTCGCGCAACTGCCGGTCGACGAGCGCAGCTCCGACTGGGGCGTGCGTGCGGCGATTCTCGCGCTGCGCAACGAGACCTACCGCTTCACGCAGATGAAGAGCAAGCCGGAACCGGCGTCGCACACGCTCAAGCGCGTCGTGTTCAGCGTCGACCCGGCCGACGAGAAGGCCGCGAAGGTCGCGGTCAAGCAGGCCGTCGCGCTCGCGAACGGGATGGATCTGACCCGCGACCTCGGCAACCTGCCCGGCAACGTCTGCACGCCGACCTACCTCGGCAACACCGCGAAGAAGATCGCGAAGGATTGGGGCCTGAAGGCCGAAGTCCTCGGGCTCAAGCAGATCCAGGCGCTGAAGATGGGCTCGTTCCTGTCGGTCGCGCGTGCGTCGGTCGAGCCGCCCCAGTTCATCGTGCTGCACTACCAGGGCGCCGCCGCGAAGGCCGCGCCGGTCGTGCTGGTCGGCAAGGGCATCACGTTCGACACGGGTGGCATCTCGCTGAAGCCGGGCGAGGGCATGGACGAGATGAAGTACGACATGTGCGGCGCCGGCTCCGTGCTCGGCACGATGCGCGCGGTCGCCGAGATGGGGCTGAAGATCAACGTCGTCGCGATCGTGCCGACCTGCGAGAACATGCCGGGCGGCAACGCGACGAAGCCGGGCGACATCGTCACCAGCATGAAGGGCCTGACGATCGAAGTGCTGAACACCGACGCCGAAGGCCGCCTGATCCTGTGCGATGCGCTCACGTATGCCGAGCGCTTCAAGCCGGCGGCGGTGATCGACGTCGCGACGCTGACGGGCGCGTGCGTGATCGCGCTGGGCGGCCACAACAGCGGCCTGTTCTCGACCGACGACGCGCTCGCGGGCGAACTGCTCGACGCGTCGCGCGAGGCGAACGATCCGGCGTGGCGCATGCCGCTCGACGACGAGTACCAGGACCAGCTGAAGTCGAACTTCGCGGATCTCGCGAACATCGGCGGGCGTCCGGCCGGCGCGGTGACGGCCGCGTGTTTCCTGTCGCGCTTCACCGACAGCTACCCGTGGGCCCACCTCGACATCGCGGGCACCGCGTGGAAGGGCGGCGCGGCGAAGGGGGCGACGGGCCGTCCGGTGCCGTTGCTCGCGCAGTTCCTGATCGACCGCGCCGGCCAGTGATGGCGGTGCAGACGACGATGCGGGTACGCGGGCAATGACGCGGATCGATTTCCACTCGAACGTCGGCGATTCGCTCGCGTACGCGTGCCGGCTGCTGCGCAAGGCCTACCAGGCCGGGCAGCCGGTCGTCGTGCTCGCCGAGCCCGCGCGCCTGCGCGCGCTCGACGAGCGGCTCTGGACGTTCTCGCCGCTCGATTTCATCCCGCATTGCGGCGTCGACAGCGAGCACGCAGCCGGCACGCCGATCGTGCTGGCGGCCGATCTCGACCGCGCGCCGCATCACCACGTGCTGCTGAACCTCGGCGCGGCCGTGCCCGCGCAGTTCGCCCGCTTCGAGCGTCTGCTCGAAGTGGTCGGCAATGCGCCGGACGAGCTGGCCGCGGGCCGCGACCGCTACCGGTTCTACCGCGACCGCGGATACGCGCTGAACAACTACAAGCAGGGCAGCTAGCCGAAACCGTCGACGGAGTGTTGCCGTGACACAAGCCGATTCAACCTCGATCCCGACGCTGACCGACGTGCTGGTGCCGGGCAAGCCGGTGCCGGCGCGCGCGTCCGCGCCCGGCGCGCCGCAGCCGCACGAGCGCACGGCGATTCCGGTGCTCACCGACGTGATCGCACCGGGCGATGCCATGAAAACCGGGGCCGACCCCGAAGCCGTCGTGGTCGAGCCGGTGCCGACGCCGCACGTGCCGGCGATCGCGTTGCCGGGCGACGTGGCAACGGCCGAGGCGGCCGCGATGGGCGAAACCGATGCGCCGGCCGAAACCGGCGCCACGGAGCATGTGGTCGCCGAAGACACGGCGGCGATGAATGCACCGCTGCGGTCGTCGCTGGCCGACGACACCGTGCCGCGGCACGCGCTCGCCGCGATGGCGCATGAAGCGGCCGGGCCGGCGCCTGAAACGGCGATGCCGGATGCCGCCGCGGCAGCAGGGCTGACGCCGGAGGATGCGCAGCACATCGCCGAGCGCCTGCGCAATCGGCTGACGAACTATCTGACCGGAGCGGGCCGCGACGCGATCGAGGAACGCTGTCGCGACGCGCTGCATGAGCATTCGGCCTGGCTCGTCGGGCAGGTCACGCGCGAGGTGGCGCTCGCGCTGGAGACCGAGGTCATGGACTGGGTCCGCGACGCGGTCGATGAAGAGATCGCACGCCGCCGCGCCGGCCATTCCGGCTGAACGCGCGGTCGCTCCGCGGCGGGAAAGAGGGCGCGGTCCCGGCAAGTGCCGGTAAGGTGGCCGTCAAGGCACCGGCCGGCCGGTGCAGGGCCGCCTGACGGCAACGCGCGGCACAACGGCGACCGGTGTCCGGGGCATCCGGATCAGCGCACCGACAGCACCCATTGCGCGAGCGTATGGGCTTCGGTATTCGTCAGTTGCGTATTGGCGGGCATCGGCACGCTGCCCCATACGCCGACGCTGCCTTTCACGATCGATTGGGCCAGGTAGTCGACGGCGTCGCCGCGTGCCGCGTACTTGCCGGCGATATCGTGGAACGACGGGCCCATCAGCGGCTTGCTCACCGCGTGGCAGGCCATGCAGTTCTTGCGCTGCGCCAGCGCGAGCCCGTCGGCCTGGTCGGCACGCGCGGCGGCCGCGCCGCCGGCCAGCAGCGTCACGAGCAGCGCGCGCAATATCGTCTGTTTCATGCGGTTCTCCGCCGGCGGGGACAGCCGGCTTCATGGTCCGCGCATTATAGAAGCAAAGGGAAGGCGCGTTTTGCGCGTTCCCCGGCGGCCGTGCCTGTTGGGGCCGCATGCCGCGACGCGCTCACGTCACCCCGTAACGGCCCCCTGGTTCGCCGGCCGGGCGAGCGCCGCGAATTTCGCGAGCACGCCGCGCGTATAGCGGGGCGCCGGCTGGCGCCATGCGGCGCGGCGGCGTGCGAGCTCCGCGTCGTCCACATTCAGCTGCAGCAGCAGCCGGTGCGCGTCGATCGTGATCGAGTCGCCTTCCTGCACGAGCGCGATCGTGCCGCCGACGAACGCCTCCGGCGCGACGTGGCCGACCACCATGCCCCAGGTGCCGCCCGAGAAGCGGCCGTCCGTGATGAAGCCGACCGATTCGCCGAGCCCCTTGCCGATGATCGCGGAGGTCGGCGCGAGCATTTCCGGCATGCCGGGGCCGCCTTGCGGGCCGAGATAGCGCAGCACGAGGATGTCGCCCGCGCGGATCCGGTCGCCGAGGATCGCATCCATCGCGCTCTGTTCGTCGTCGAACACGCGGGCCGGGCCGGTGATCACCGGGTTCTTCAGGCCGGTGATCTTCGCGACCGCGCCGTCTTCCGCGAGATTGCCCTTCAGGATCGCCAGATGGCCTTCCTGGTACAGCGCGCGGTCGATCGGGAAGATCACGTCCTGGTCGGCGCGCGGCACGCTCGGCACGTCCTTCAGTTCGTCGGCGATCGTGCGGCCGGTGATCGTCATGCAGTCGCCGTGCAGCAGCCCCGCGTCGAGCAGGATCTTCAGCACCTGCGGAATCCCGCCGGCGCGGTGCAGGTCGGTCGCCACATACTTCCCTGACGGCTTCAGGTCGCAGATCACGGGCACGCGCTTGCGGATGCGCTCGAAATCGTCGATCGTCCAGTCGACCTCGGCCGCGTGCGCGATCGCGAGATAGTGCAGCACCGCATTGGTCGAGCCGCCCGTGGCCATGATCACCGACACGGCGTTCTCGATCGCTTCCTTCGTGATGATGTCGCGCGGCTTCAGGTCGCGCTTCACGGCCTCGACGAGCACCCGCGCCGAGTCGGCGGCCGAATCGACCTTCTCCTGGTCGGGGTTCGCCATCGTCGACGAATACAGCAACGACATGCCGAGCGCCTCGAACGACGAACTCATCGTGTTCGCGGTGTACATGCCGCCGCACGAGCCCGACGTCGGGCACGCGTTCTTCTCGACCCCTTCGAAGTCCTCCTGCGACATCCGGCCCGCGGTGAATTCGCCGACGGCCTCGAACGACGACACGATCGTCAGGTCGCGGCCCTTCCAGTTGCCCGGGCGGATCGTGCCGCCGTACACGTAGATGCCCGGCACGTTCAGGCGCGCGAGCGCGATCATGCCGCCCGGCATGTTCTTGTCGCAGCCGCCGACCACCACCACGCCGTCCATCCATTGGCCCTGCACGCAGGTCTCGATGCAGTCGGCGATCACCTCGCGCGACACGAGCGAGTACTTCATCCCCTCGGTGCCCATCGACATGCCGTCCGAAATCGTCGGCGTGCCGAAGATCTGCGGATTCGCGCCGGACGCCTTCACGGCCTCGACGGCCGCGTCCGACAGGCGCTGCAGGCCGGAATTGCATGGCGTGATCGTCGAATGGCCGTTCGCGATGCCGATCATCGGCTTGTCGAAATCGTCCTTCTGGTAGCCGAGGGCGTAATACATCGAGCGGTTCGGCGAACGGGCCACGCCTTGCGTGATGTGCTTCGAGCGACGGTTGTACGACATGGGGGGCTCCATCGTTGTGTGGGCGTCGCTCGTGAGGGCGCGCCGGTTTGGGTCAATCAAGAATGGAGTTTCCGGATTGTGATGTCCAATATATTATTTATCGCCTATTAAGTCTTTTTTCGAATGAGTCAAGCATGGCCGATCCGACACCCGACTTGCGCCAGTGGCGTTATTTCGCGACCGTGGCCGACGAACGCCATTTCGGCCGCGCGGCCGAGCGCCTGTCGATGACGCAGCCGCCGCTGTCGCAGGCGATCCGCGCGCTCGAGGACGCGCTGGGCGTCGCGTTGTTCGTGCGCACCAAGCGTTCGGTGGCGCTGACGGCGGTCGGCGCGGCGCTGTTGCCCGACGTGCGCCGGCTGTTGGCATCGGCCGATGCGCTGCCGCCGCTCGCGCGGCGGCTCGCGCGCGGCGAGGCCGGCTCGCTGTCGCTCGCGTTCGTGTCGACCGCGGATTACGGGCTGCTGCCGTCGCTGCTGCGCGCGTTCGGCGCACGCTATCGGCAGGTGCGTCTGCAGCTCGCGGAGGCGACGAGCGACGTGCAGATCGATGAACTCGTCGCCGGGCGCATCGACGCGGGGCTCGTCATTCCACCGGTGCCGCCGCGCCACGCAGCCGGCCTGTCGTACCTGCCCGTGGTGCGCGAGCCGCTGGTGGTCGCGATGCCCGCCGCGGCATCCGATGCGGCCGAAGACGTGCCCGTGCACCTCGCCGAAGTGGCCGCGCTGCCGCTCGTGATCTTTCCGCGCCGTTTGGCGCCCGGCTTTTATGACATCATTACGGGCTGCTACGGCGCGGCGGGGGAAACCCCGCGCATCGGCCAGGAGGCGATCCAGATGCAGACGATCGTCAGCCTCGTGTCGGCCGGCATGGGCGTCGCACTGGTGCCGCAATCGCTGCGTAACCTGCGGCGCACCGGTGTGGTCTACCGGCCGCTTGCCGGGCACGCGCCGGTCGTCGAGACCGGCCTCGTGTGGCGCACGGGCGACGTGAGTCCCGTGCTGGCCGGCTTCATCGACGTCGTGCGCGCGCACGGCCCCGCCGCGTGACGTGAACGATGGCGCGCCGGTGCCGTCCAATGCGCGGTGCCGCGTAGTGCTGCGCAGCGCGACTGCCGTACCGCATTCGAAAACTTCTTCGCTAACCCATGATCATTCACCCGAATTTCGACCCCGTTGCGATCCATCTCGGGCCGCTGGCCGTGCGCTGGTATGGCCTCATGTATCTCGTCGGCTTCATCGCGGCGATCGTCGTCGGCCGGATCCGCCTGAAGCTGCCGCATGTCGCCGCGCAGGGCTGGACCGCGAAGGACATCGACGACATGATGTTCTACGGCGTGCTCGGCACCGTGCTCGGCGGCCGGCTCGGTTACGTGCTGTTCTACAAGGCCGATTTCTATTTCTCGCATCCGCTCGACGTGTTCAAGGTGTGGGAGGGCGGCATGTCGTTTCACGGCGGCTTCCTCGGCGTCACGCTCGCGATGATGCTGTTCGCGTGGCAGCGCAAGCGCCCGTGGCTGCAGGTCACCGACTTCGTCGCGCCGATGGTGCCGACGGGGCTCGCGGCCGGGCGCCTCGGCAACTTCATCAACGGCGAGCTGTGGGGCCGCGTGACCGACCCCGCCGCACCGTGGGCGATGCTGTTCCCGGGCGCGATGCGCGACGACGCGGCCTGGCTGCCGAAGCATCCGGCGCTCGTCGAGCAGTGGCATCTCGCCGACGTGTTCATGCAATACCAGATGCTGCCGCGCCATCCTTCGCAGCTCTATGAAATCGCGCTCGAAGGCATCGCGCTGTTCTTCGCGTTGTTCTTCTTCGCGCGCAAGCCGCGGCCGATGGGCGCCGTGTCCGCGCTGTTCCTGATCGGCTACGGCCTCGCCCGTTTCACGGTCGAGTTCGCGCGCGAGCCCGACGACTTCCTCGGCCTGCTTGCACTGGGCCTGTCGATGGGGCAGTGGCTGTCGCTGCCGATGATCCTCGCGGGCGTCGCGCTGATGGCCTGGGCGTATCGCCGCCGTGCGGCGAACGCCGCCGCGTAATGTGAAATCGATGCGCGCGCAACCGTCGCGCGCATCGGCAATCTGCAGGCGCATAAAAAACGCCGGCCCTCGGGCCGGCGTTTTTCGTTTCCGACAACGCGTGGCGCGTTACTTCATCTGCACCGAGCCGTTGACGGTAACCGACACGGTCGCCTTGCCGCCTTCGACCGCGATCGGCGCGCTCATCTTCGCGCTGTCCATCGGCGCCGCGGCCATCGCCATCATGCGCGGGTACGGCTGCACGTTGCGGCCGCTGCCGACGTTCACGTCGCGAATCGTGTAGCTGCTGTAGCCGAATGCCTTCGCGGCTTCGTCCGCGCGTGCGCGGAACGACTTGATCGCCTCGGTCGTGAGCTTCTGCTCGGCCGTGCGCTGCGCTTCAGGCGACAGCGAGAACTCGACGTTCGCGACCTGCATCAGGTTCGACAACTGGCCCGCGAGCTTCGACGCCGCGGCGAAATCGCGCGATTCGAGCGCCACCTCGGTACGGCCGCGCCACGCGGAAATCTTGCCGTCGCGATCGGTGCTCGGATACACGGAGAATGCACCCGTGTGTGCGGTGACGCCCGACACGCCCTTTGCCTGCGACAGCGCCGCGTCGGCGCGCTGGTTCAGCTGCGCCGTCAGGCTGCCCGGATCCTTGGCCTGCTGCTCGTAGAACAGCGTGATGTGGATGATGTCCTGCGGCACGTCGGCGCTGGCTTGCGACGACAGCGACAGCACGCCTGCCGGCTCGGGGAAATGCGGGTTGGCGGTTTGCGCGTGCGCGGCCGGCGACGCGAGCGTCAGCGCGACGGGAACGGCGGCGGCGAGGGCGAGCGACAGCGCGAGAGCGGATTTCTTGGTCATTGTTGGACTCCTTGTGCGAGGGCGCGCACGCGGATCACGCGTGCACGACGCGGGCGTACCGCGCGACGAAATAAACGACGGCCGGCCCGATCGGCCGACAGCGGTTGCTTAGGCTGCGCAAAAGTGCCGCGAGTTCCGTGCCGGCCGCGCGTGCTGACCAGATTTGACCTTTGGCGCGCGCCTACTTCATCAGCTTTTCGGTGATGAAGCGCCATTCGGCGCGCGTCACGGGTGTGATCGACAACCGGTTGCCGCGGGCCAGCACGCGCATGTCGGCGAGTTCGTCGTGTTCGCGCAGTGCGGCAAGCGGCACGAGCGGCGACTTCTTCACGTAGCGCACGTCGACGAGCAGCCAGCGCGGCGCTTCCTGCGTCGATTTCGGGTCGTAGTAGGGGCTTTTCGGATCGAACTGCGTGGGATCGGGGTAGGGTGTCGACGACACTTCGGCGAGGCCCGCGATGCCCGGCTCGGGGCAGCTCGAGTGATAGAACAGCACGCCGTCGCCGATCTTCATCGTGTCGCGCATGAAATTGCGCGCCTGATAATTGCGCACGCCGGTCCACGGCAGCGAGCGCTGCGGAGCGTTGGCGAGATCGTCGATGCTTGCTTCGTCCGGTTCGGACTTCATCAGCCAGTATTGCATGGATCGTGATCGACGCAGAAAGGGCTGCTACAAAAGAAAACGGCACCGGGACTCGCCCGATGCCGTTGGATAGGCCCCCGCCTTGGCCGCTAGGCCGGCATCCTGAACCTGGGGTTCAGAATTGGTCGCAGTTAGCAGCACTTCGGGTACATCAGACAGAGTGACGCGCGCGCCCGTGCTACAAATTTCCGCAACCGTGCACATGGCATTGGTTCAAGGAATATATGACCTTGGCGAACCAGGCAGGGAAGCTGACTGAACTGTGATTCGATGCGCCAATTTGACCACCGTTGACCGCCGAGATCAAGGGGAATCGACGCATCGTTTGAAACGTTACTGCGTCTCGTGCTGTGCGAGCACCGCGCCGAGCTGTTCGTTCATCTGGTGCATTGTACGACGGATTTCCTCCGCCGGAAATGCTTCACCGTGCCGCACGCTCGTTTGCAGCCGCAGCAATTCCGATGCGAGCGACAGCGCCGCCATCACCGCAATGCGATCGGTGCCGCGTACCGAACTGTTCGAGCGGATTTTCGACATTTCGGCGTCGACGCGCGCGACGGCCTCGAGCAGTGCCGCTTCGGTCTCGGCCGAACAGGCGAGCCGATAGGCCTGACCGAGAATCGAGACTTCGATCTGCTTGGTGCTCATGCATGTTCTCCGTGGCTGGCCGCGTCATCGCCATCCGGGCGTGCCTGCGCATCCAGCAGGTCGAGCTGGTTGTCGGCTTGCTCCGCGCTTTTCGAGCGCGGCAGCTTTTCGAGAATCGCGTTCAGTTTCACCTGGGCGTCGTCGATCTTTGCCGACAGCGTGTCGCGCTCGGCCGCGAGCGCATTGCGTTCGTCGCGCAGTGCCGCGAGTTCCGCGCGGACCGTGTCCGCTTCCGCGCGCAATTGCGCGACCTGCTCCTCGAGCGCGAGCCGTTCCGCGTGATAGCGCTTGTTCAGCGAAATCAGACGGCCAATATTTTGAGATAAGGTTTCGAGTTCGTTGAGCATTTGCTGCGTCCTCTAAAGACCCAGCATTTTAGCGCGGAATAACGCGCAATCCGACATCTGTAACGTTTCCAGTCGTAACACCCCGGCTTCTTGCCGCGAATCGGTGCTTCCCGTGCGTGTCCGGATGCTTCCTTGACGCTCGCGCGACCGGCTCCTAAACTGGCGCCGCCTCGGTGCTCGCGCGTGGCACGCGCGGTTAAACGGGAAGCAGGGCGTGCGCTCCGGGAGCGTGCCAACCTGCGCTGCCCCCGCAACGGTAAGCGGCCGCGTCCGTCGACGCAGGCCGGCTCGGGCGCGTTTTGCGTGCAGGTGTCGCACGCGGGCGCGGGCCACTGCGCGTGAAACGCGCGGGAAGGCGAGCCGGACCGCCGCCAGCCCGGATACCGGCCGAGACGGGAAGCCCGCACGGGTTTCATGACGCGCGGCCTGCGGGGAGGCGGGGCGCGCAACGCTTCACGGAATGTTCTTCGATGCTGACCCCAATCGTCCGCGCGGCGTCCCCGTCACGTCCGGCCGGCCACCTCGAGCGGATGCGCCGCGCATCATGCGCGCGGCCGTGCACGGCATCGCATGCGTGCGCGTCTGGCCTTTCGCGGGCCAGCTGATCTTCACGAAGTATTCGTCGCGCTGGAATTCGAATTCGCCGAGCTGGAAGCGGCGGTAGCCGGTCACGGCA
>NZ_JAAGPK010000123.1:0-24530 GCF_017104685.1 Burkholderia sp. Tr-20355
CGGCGCCCGATCCGGCGCAGGCCGGCCGCGTGGCCGGCGCCGGCGCGATGCGCCGCGTGCGGGCCGATACGCTGAACCGGCTGCTGAGCCTGTCCGGCGAATCGCTGGTCGAATCGCGCTGGCTCAAGCCGTTCGCCGAATCGATGCTGCGCGTGAAGCGCGCGCAGCGCGACGCGGCCCGTTCGCTCGATCTGATGTACGAACAATTCGCCGACGATCTCGACGCGGGCATGCTCGCGTCGATGAACGAAGTGCGGCACATGCTCAACGACCTGCAGCGTTCGCTGGCCGAGCGCATGGACGAATTCGACCGCTTCGAGCGGCGCAGCACGCATATCGCCGAGCAGCTGTACGACGAGGCGCTGCAGTGCCGGATGCGGCCGTTCGGCGACGCGACGCGCGCGTATCCGCGCATCGTCCGCGATCTCGCGCGTTCGCTCGGCAAGCAGGTGCGCTTTTCGATCGTCGGCGAGAGCACGCAGGTCGATCGCGACATCCTCGACCTGCTCGACGCGCCGCTCGGCCATCTGCTGCGCAACGCGATCGATCACGGCGTCGATTCGCCCGATGCGCGGCGTGCGCGCGGCAAGCCGGCCGAGGCCAGCGTGACGCTGGAGGCGCGCCACAGCGCCGGCTCGCTGCTCGTCAGCGTGATCGACGACGGGCCGGGCGTCGACATGGACGCGCTGCGCGCGGCCGTCGTGCGCCAGCGCCTGACCGACGACGAGACGGCCGCGCGGCTGTCCGACCCCGAGCTGCTCGAATTCCTGCTGCTGCCGGGCTTCTCGATGCGCGATGCGGTGACCGACGTGTCGGGGCGCGGCGTCGGCCTCGATGCGGTGCAGGAGATGGTGCGCGGCGTGCGCGGCGCGGTGCGGATCTTCAACGAGCCGGGCGCGGGCATGCGCTTCGTGCTGCAGCTGCCGCTCACGCTGTCGGTGATCCGCAGCCTGCTCGTCGAAGTCGGCGGCGAGCCGTATGCGTTCCCGCTCGCGCATGTGCGCCGCACGCTCGAACTCGCGCACGACGACATCGACGTGCTCGAAGGGCAGCCGCATTTTCCGTTCGACGGCCGGCGCGCGGGCCTGGTCGCCGCGCACCAGTTGCTCGACGCGGGCGAACCCGACGTCGCGCGCACGAGCACGGCCGTCGTGGTCGTCGGCGGCGAGCCCGAGCTGTACGGCGTCGCGGTCGACCGTTTCCTCGGCGAGCGGATGCTCGTCGTGCAGCCGCTCGACAGCCGCCTGAACAAGATCCAGAACATCGCGGCCGGCGCGCTGCTCGAGAACGGCGACCCGGTGCTGATCGTCGACGTCGAGGACCTGATCCGCTCGGTCGACAAGCTCGTGCGCGGCGGGCAGCTTGCGCGGGTCACGCGCGACCCGCAACTCGCGTTTGCCGATCGCCGCCGCCGCGTGCTCGTCGTCGACGATTCGCTGACGGTGCGCGAGCTCGAACGCAAGCTGCTGGAAAAGCGCGGTTACGACGTGACGGTCGCGGTCGACGGGATGGAGGGCTGGAACGCGGTGCGCAGCGATACGTTCGATCTCGTCGTGACCGACGTCGACATGCCGCGCATGGACGGCATCGAACTCGTCACGCTGATCAAGGGCGATCCGATGCTCAAGCGCGTGCCGGTGATGATCGTGTCGTACAAGGATCGAGACGAGGATCGCCGTCGCGGGCTCGATGCCGGCGCCGACTACTACCTCGCGAAGAGCAGCTTCCACGACGAGGCGCTGCTCGATGCCGTGCACGACCTGATCGGGGGTGCGCGCGGATGAACATCGGTATCGTCAACGACCTGCCGCTGGCCGTGGAGGCGCTGCGCCGCGTGATCGCGCTGCGCGCGGACCACCGCGTGCTGTGGGTCGCGACCGATGGCGACGAGGCCGTGGATTTCTGCGTCGCGCAGCCGCCCGACGTCGTGCTGATGGATCTCGTGATGCCGAAGGTCGACGGCGTCGCGGCGACGCGCCGGATCATGGCGCGCGCGCCGTGCGCGATCCTGATCGTCACGGCGAGCGTCAGCGCGAACACGTCGTCGGTGTACGAGGCGATGGGGGCCGGTGCGCTCGATGCGGTCGACACGCCGACCCTCGCGCTCGGGCTGTCGACCGACGCGTCGCCGCAGGCGCTGCTCGCGAAGATCGACCAGATCGGCCGGCTGCTCGAAAGCCGGACGGCCGCGCTCGTGCCGCCGGGGCCGGCGCCCGCGCGCGGCCAGCCCACGCTCGTCGCGATCGGCGCGTCGGCGGGCGGACCGACCGCGCTCACCGCGCTGCTGCGCGCGCTGCCGGCCGATTTCCCGGCCGCGCTCGTGATCGTCCAGCACGTCGACCAGGCGTTCGCGTACGGGATGGCCGAGTGGCTCGACGGCTATACGCGGCTGCCGGTGCGCGTCGCGCGGCAAGGCAGCGTGCCGCAGGCCGGCGAGGTACTGCTGGCGGCCACCAACGATCACCTTTACCTGTCGCCGCGCGGCGTGCTCGGCTATACGCAGCATCCGGTCGAGACGCCGTACCGGCCGTCGATCGACGTGTTCTTCAACAGCGTCGCCGACGGCTGGCAGGGCGACGCGCTCGGCGTGCTGCTGACCGGCATGGGACGCGACGGTGCGCTCGGCCTGAAGGCGATGCGCGCGAAGGGGTGCTACACGATCGCGCAGGACGAGGCGACCAGCGCCGTCTACGGGATGCCGAAGGCGGCCGCGGCGATCGGCGCGGCGTCGGCGATCCTGCCGCTCGAGCGGATCGCGCCCCAGCTGATCTCGCGTATCACGCGCCCGCTGCGCGACTGACGGCACGCGGCGGGCCGCATTGCGGGCGATGCGCGGCGTCGCGTACAATGGCGGCCTGCGGAGATGGCATGCCTCCCTGCGGCCGTTGCCGGCGCGTTGCGCGCGGGGCGGCCCTCAACCGCCGGGTTGCCCGGCTGATGATGCCTGCGTGTTCCTGGGTCGTCAGGAGGTCGCAGGCCGTCCATGCGGTATTCTGCCGCCCAGGTTTTGATGTTCCGTCGAATCTGGAAATCATGTTTTTCACGACTTCTTCCGATCTTCTCGCGACCGTGCGCTACGTATGCCGATGGCTCGCGCTCTCGGCGCTGCTCGGCGCGCTCGCGGGCACGGCTTCCGCGTTGTTCCTGATCGCGCTCGACTGGGCGACCGGCACGCGCGTCGCGCATCCGTGGCTGCTGTGGGGGCTGCCGGCCGCCGGTTTCGCCACCGGCTGGACCTATCACCGTTTCGGCCAGTCGGTCGCGCGCGGCAACAACCTGCTGATCGACGAGATCCACGATCCGAAGGCGCTCGTGCCGAAGCGGATGGCGCCGCTCGTGCTCGTCGCGACCGTCGTCACGCACCTGTTCGGCGGCTCGGCCGGCCGCGAGGGCACGGCCGTGCAGATGGGCGGCGCGCTGGCCGATCGCATCACGCACGTGTTCCGGCTCGATCGCGAGCATCGCCGCGTGCTGCTGATGGGCGGCATCGCGGCCGGTTTCGCGTCGGTGTTCGGCACGCCGCTCGCGGGTGCCGTGTTCGGGCTCGAGGTGCTCGCGATCGGGCGCGTGCGGTACGACGCGCTGCTGACCTGCGTCGCGTCGGCGATCGTCGCGGACGTCGTGTGCCGCGCGTGGGGCGTGCATCACACGGTCTATGCGATTCCGTTCGTGCCGGCCGTGTCGGCGACGGGGCTGGTCGTGACGATCGTCGCGGGCGTCGCGTTCGGCGTCGTCGGGCGGCTGTTCGCGTTCGCGACGCATGCGCTGACCGCGTGGTTCCGCCGCGTCGTCCGCCATGCGCCGCTGCAGCCGGTGCTCGGCGGCCTGCTGGTCGCGGTGGTGGCCACCGTGCTGAACGTGCCGCAGTACCTCGGCCTCGGCATCCCGACGATCGAAGCGGCATTTCACGGCCCGCTGCCGCTCTACGATTTCGCGGGCAAGTTCGCGTTCACGGTCGTCACGCTCGCGTCGGGATTCAAGGGCGGCGAAGTGACGCCGCTGTTCTATATCGGCGCGACGCTCGGCAACGCGCTCGGCCAGGTGCTGGCGCTGCCGGTGCCGGTACTCGCGGGGCTCGGGTTCGTCGCGGTGTTCGCGGGCGCGGCCAACACGCCGATCGCGTCGACGATCATGGCGATCGAACTGTTCGGCGCGGACATCGGCGTGTATGCGATCGTCGCGTGTGTCGTCGCGTACCTGTTTTCGGGGCACGCGGGGATTTATCGCGCGCAGCGCGTGGCGGTGGGCAAGGGGACACAGGCCGGGGCGGAGTGAGGCGCGCAAGCGGCTGCGGTCGAAGCCGTTCGAGCGTGCCGTTTGACGAACCGGAACCCCGGATCGAGGTGTGCTTCGACGAAAACCGGGTTCCGGTGATCCGGCGGATCACCGGACACGCGGCTTTACTGCTTCGGCAGCCGCGCGACGTTGCGCGCGAGCAGTTCCTCGATGTCGATGCCTTTTTCCGCCAGCAGCGCGGTGACGACGCCGTTGAGTTCGCCGAGCGTTTCCTTGACCGCTTCGCGGATCGTATCGACGACCACCTGCGTGCTGCGCTCGATCTCGATGTTGACCTTGTCGTTGACGCCCTTCGCATCGAAGGTCGTCGCGCGGCGCGTTTCGGGAATCAGCCAGATATCGAACCAGCCTTCGTCGCGGTTCACGTCCGAGACCGTGAGGCTGCAGCCGTTGATCGCGATATAGCCCTTCGCGAACACATAACGCTTGAACTCGGCGGGCACGCCGATGCGGATCATCCGGTTGTGTTCGGACGTCGCGATGTGCAGGATGGTGCCCGGGAAGTCGACATGGCCCGACAGCGGATGCCCGCCGATTTCCGCGCCGTCCTTCGCGGCCCGTTCGACGTTGATCCGCGAGCCGGTCGCGAGATCGGCCAGCGTCGTGATTTTCAGGCTCGGCAGCATCACGTCGAAGTCGACCAGCGTCGGCGAATGGATGGTCGTCACCGTCAGGCAGACGCCGTCGACCGAGACGCTGGCCCCGATTTCGATGTCGTCGGTGAACCGCTCGGGGAATTCGATGCTGAACGTTCTCAGCTCCCCGTGATCCTTGGTGGCCTTGATGACGCCAACGCCCTGGACAATTCCTGTAAACATCGTCGATCCCTCGTCGCTAATTTCCTGGCCGACATGATAAGTGATCCCGCAAGAGGCGGTGCCGCCGCGCGCGATCCGGGGGAGGCCCCGCGATATTCGGGGACATGAAAAAGGCCGTGCACACGGCACGGCCTCGAACCGGATCTCGTGGGGCGCCCCGGCCCGGCAGTCCCGCCGGCATCACCGGGCCGGGGCGCGGCGGGCTTGCGTCAGGCTTCCGCCGGCTCCCCCAGCGGCCCGGCGGCGTCGTTCGCCATGCGCCGCGGCGCATCGGCGAGCCCCTTCGCGAGCTCCAGCGCCTGCCGCTCGAACAGCCGGCGGTAGATGCCGCCGTCGATGCGGATCAGCGCGTCGTGGTTGCCTTCCTCGATCACCTTGCCGCGATCGAGCACGAGCAGCCGGTCGAGCGCGCGCACCGTCGACAGCCGGTGCGCGACCACGAGCGTCGTGCGGCCGACCATCAGCCGTTCCATCGCCTGCTGGATCAGCAGCTCGCTTTCGCTGTCGAGGCTCGACGTCGCTTCGTCGAGGATCAGGATCGGCGCGTCGGCGAGGAACGCGCGCGCGATCGCGACGCGCTGGCGTTCGCCGCCCGACAGCTTGATCCCGCGTTCGCCGACGAGCGTGTCATAGCCGTCCGGCAGCGCGGCGATGAAGTCGTGCGCGCTGGCGAGACGCGCGGCGCGCTCGATGTCGGCGCGGCTCGCGTCGGGGCGCGCGTAGGCGATGTTCTCCGCGAGCGTGCGGTGGAACAGCACGGGCTCCTGCTGCACGATCGCGATCTGGCTGCGCAGCGAATCCTGCCGCACGCGCGCGATGTCCTGGCCGTCGATCGTGATGCGGCCGCCCGACACGTCGTACAGCCGCTGGATCAGCTTGATGAACGTCGTCTTGCCCGACCCCGAGTGGCCGACGAGGCCCACGCGCTCGCCCGGAGCGATGCGCATCGAGAAGTCGTCGTACAGCGGCACCGGATGGTTGCCGTAGCGGAACGTCACGTGCTCGAAGCGGATCTCGCCTTGTCCGATCCGGATGGCCGGCGCGTCGGGGCGGTCGTCGATGCCGAGCGGCTGGCGTTCGAGCGCGACGAGCTCTTCCATGTCGTTCACCGAGCGCTGCAGGTTGCGGATGTGCATGCCGACGTCGCGCAGGTAGCCCTGCAGCATGAAGAACATCGTCAGCGCGAACGCGATGTCGCCGACGCTCGCCTCGTCGTTCGCCCACAGCCGCAGCGCGACGCCGATCATCGCGGCCTGCATCGCGACGAGCATCGCGCCCTGCAGCCCGCCGTTGAACGTGCCGCGCACCCACGTGCGGCGCGTGCGCTGCCGCCACTTGCCGATCACGCGCGCGAGCCGCGCTTCCTCGCGCGTTTCCGCGCCGAAGGCCTTGACCACGGCGTTGCAGCTGACGGCGTCGGCGAGCGCGCCGCCCATGCGCGTATCCCACAGGTTGCCGAGCCGCGCGGCCGGCGCGACGATGCCGAGCGACACCGCGACCGTCACCGAGATGTACAGCAACGAGCCCGCGCCAACGACGAGCCCCATCACGGGCCAGTGCGTCCCGAGCAGCACGGTGGCGCCGACCAGCATCGTGACCGACGGCAGCAGCGCGATCAGCACCGTGTCGTTCAGCAGGTCGAGCGCCCAGATGCCGCGCGTGATCTTGCGCACGGTCGAGCCCGCGAAGCTGTTCGCGTGCCAGTCGGTCGAGAAGCGCTGCACGCGATGGAACGACGCGGCGGCGATCTCGCTCATCATCTTCAGCGTGAGCGTGATGATGTTCAGGTACACGCCCTGGCGCAGCACCGTCGCGCCGATGCCGAGCGCCGCGAGCATGCCGAACGCGGCGAGCGCCGAATGCCACGCGGCGGCACGGTCGGTGAGGCCGGTCGACAGTGCGTCGACGAGGCGGCCGGCGAACAGCGGCGTGAGGACGTCCGCGAGCGCGGCGAACAGCGCGAGGCCCGCGACCGTGGCGGTGCGTGCCGGCTGCTTGCGCCAGTAACGAAGGGTGAAGCCGAAGACGGCCCGGAATGCGTGGCCGCCCAGATGGGAGGTTTTTCTGGTCATTTATCGTTGCCCGGCGCATCGCGCGACGGGACTTTCCGGTTCGGAGAACGTCGAAAACGCAACAGCCGGGCCGCGCGGAAAACGCGGGCGGAGCGAAAAACGGGCTGTCGGGAAAAGCGCGGCGGACGGGTTAGCGGAAAACTCGGGAGCCGGCGCGGACGGCGGGCTGGATCAGCTGCGCCGTGGGACCACGTTCGAGAAGGTGGCTGGCATTCGGAACATCTGCACCTCCTCTGAAGTGAACGTTGAAAGGACGCCGAAAAGACGTGAAAAGATTCTATCAGCAGTGTACGGCGCGCTGCAACGTCTGACGAATGCGGCGTTGCGGCGTCGATACGGTTAGTATTCAGGGTTTCGGCCCTGCTTTCGCGGGCGTCTCGCGGCGCGGCAGCGCAGGGGCCGGCAGGGGCATCGATTACACTTCGGCGTCCACGGCGCACGATGGTGCGACCCTTGCAGATTCACCCCCGATACACTCCTGAGGAAACGATGAGCGACGTTCAGCAAGGCATCCTGGCTCCGATCGACACGGTAGCCCGGTACCTCACTTTCACGATTTCGAATGACGGCAACGTGGCGGCGGCACTGGCCGCGCTGCGCGAGATCGTCGACGGACGCGACACGGTCGTCGGTTTCGGACAGTCGCTGGCCGCTCACCTCGGGCGTCCGGTGCCGGGCCTGACCGACTTTCCTGCGTTCGCCGTGAAGGATCGCACGCTGCCGGCCACGCCGGCCGACGTATGGGTCTGGCTGCGCGCCGACGACCGCGGCGAGATCGTGCTGCGTGCGCGGGCGATCGAGCGCGCGCTCGCGCCGGCATTTGCGCTGCAGGATGCCGTCGACGGTTTCCGCTATTCGAACGACCGCGACCTGTCCGGTTACGAGGACGGCACCGAGAACCCGGAAGGCGACGACGCGGTGGCCGCGGCGATCGTCACGGGGCAGGGGGCGGGGCTCGACGGTGCGAGCTTCGTCGCGGTGCAGCAATGGCTGCACGACTTCGACCAGATGGAGCGCATTCCGTCGGGCGACATGGACAACATCGTCGGGCGCCGCCGCTTGGACAACGAGGAGCTCGACGACGCACCCGAGTTCGCGCACGTGAAGCGCACCGCGCAGGAAAGCTTCGAGCCCGAGGCGTTCATGCTGCGCCGTTCGTCGCCGTGGTCGGACGCGCGTCGCGCGGGCCTCTACTTCGTCGCGTTCGGCTGCTCGTTCCGCGCGTTCGACGTGCAGATGCGCCGGATGAGCGGCGCGGACGACGGGATCGTCGACGGCCTGTTCCGCTTCACGCGGCCGCTGACTGGCGCGTATTTCTGGTGTCCGCCGATGAAGGGCGGCAAGCTGGACCTGTCCGCGCTCGGACTGTAAGCGCGCGGCGGTATCGATGAACGGGCGGGTCGCGCATCATGCGCGGCCCGCCCGTTTTGCATGTCGGGCGGCGATCGCGTGTCGCGTGTCGCTCGCCGCGTGCATCAGTTCAACGTCGTTTCGATCCGCGTGCCGCGCTTGATGAACTGCGTCACCGGCGTCTTCTCGCAGATTTCCGCGAGACGCTGGCGTTGCGCGTCGTCGAGCGGGCCGTCGAGCGTCACGACGCGCCGCACGTACTGCACGCCTTCGCGATCGGCATGCAACTCGGTGCGCACGGCGATGCGCACGGCCGGCCACGTCTTGCGCTGCATGTACATGCGCAGCGTCGCGGCCGTGCATTGCGCGAGACCGGCCAGGACGAACTCGTACGGCGCCGGCCCGCGATCCTGGCCGCCTTCGCGCGGCGCTTCGTCGCCGGTCAGCGCGTGCGTGCCGGCCTGCAGCTGGACGACGTAGTCGGGTGCGGCCGCGTCGAGCACGGCGGCGGCATGGATGAGCGACATGGCAAGTCTCCGGTAAGCGGGAAGTAAAAGGCGGGCGCCGCGTGACGGCGCGCAGCCGTCAGCATACCGTCCCGGCCTGGGCTATGCGTTGGCGGCTCCGGCGCTGCTGCGCACGAGTGGGGCGATGCGTTCGCGTACCCACTGGTGCGCGCGATCGGTGTCGCGCGATTCATGCCAGTACGCGAGCAGCGGAAACGGCTTGAGCCGCAACGGCAGCGGCCGCACGACGATCGGCAGCAGTGCGGCCATCCGCAGCGCATACGTATGCGGCAGCGTGACCAGCAGGTCGCCCGTCGCGGCGATCTGGCACGCGGCGAAATAGTGCTGGCAGGTGAGGCGGATATCGCGGAAGCGCCCGTCGTTGCCGAGCAGCACGTCGAGCGATTGCGGTTCGCCGAGCGACGACACCGCGATATGTCGGGCCGCGAAATAGTCGCTGCGCCGCAGCGGGTCGCCCGCCAGCGGATGATCGCGGCGCAGCGCGACGACGAGCGAATCGTCGAGCAGGTGTTCGGTGGCGATGCGCGGGCCCGTCTGCACGCGACGATCGACGACGAGGTCGGTATTGCCCGACGCGAGTTCGCGCTCGATGTCGGCCACCGCGACACGGCGGCTCACGAGTCGCAGGCCCGGCGCTTCGTCGGCGAATGCCGCGACGATCCGCGGCAACGCAATGGATTCCAGCACGTCTCGAATGCCGACGGCGATGCTCAGGTCGAGCGTCGCGGGATCGAAGGCCGACGGATCGCGCACGGTGCGTTGCAGGCCCTTCAGATGCAGTTGCACGTCCGCGATGATCGCGCGCGTGCGTTCGGTCGGCACGACGCGATTGCCCTGGCGCACGAACATCGGATCGTCGAAATGCGCGCGCAGCCGGTTGAGCGCGTGCGTGACGGCCGGCTGCGTGAGATGCAGCGCGCGGGCGGCCGCGCCGATGCCGCCGTATACGTACACGGCGTCGAGCACGCGAAACAGGTTCAGGTCGAGGCGATGATCGGCAGGCACGGCGCGCGGTGGGGGTGGTGAACGGTGGATCGATTCTAAGGGATGCGCAGGCAACGGATGCGCCGCGTGTGGTGCGTGACGTGCGTGCCGATCGAACACGTTCGATGCGTATCGATGCCGTTCGGACCGGTACGCGCGTGCGGCTTCGCCCGCAGTGCGGTACGCGACGATGCGTGCCTCGCTTGCGTGATTCTGCATGGGCATACCGGCAATACGTGAGAGCCTGTAGTAATCCGCCATCATGCTGTCCACGTCGGCCATTTCGTGCCAAAGGCGCTACCCGTTCGGCTAAGATGCCGTCGCTTCATATTTCGGGATAGCCGTCCTGTCGCACGCATTCAAACCAAATATAAGCCTGACAGTTCGACGGTATTAGAAGAAGTCGAACAAGTCGGGGGCTTGGCCAGTGAATGCAGCAGATCAGCGGTGGGTCGTTATCTATTTGAGTACGGGGTTTTCGTTGGCCCAGGCCGCGCGTCTTGGCGAGGCCTTCAACCTGGCGAATCGCCTGCATGCGTACAGTGCGGATTACCAACTGAAGTACGTATCCGAAAGCGGGGGACTGTTGCAGTCGTCGTCCGGCGTGAGAATCGCGGCCGAGCCGCTCGGTGACGAGCATGGCCGTCGCGCACTCGCGTTCTTTCATCTTCACGGCGAGCGCGCGGCCGTCAACTGGAACGACGCGTTGCAGCGGCGCCTGACCGACATTCGACGGCATGCGCGCTGGATCGTCGATGCGATGGACCTGCCCGCGCTCGCGGCCACGCGGCGGCCGTCGGCGTCGATCGACGTGCGGCCGGGCCGGGGCGCGCGTCGTGGCGCGACGACGGTCGAGTTGCAGGCCGGCGAGACCGACGTGTTCGCCGCCGCGCTCGACATGTTCCGCGTCGACCTCGGCGACAGCGCCGCGCAGGAGATCGCCAGCAACATGATGCGGCCGGTCGAGCAGCGCTACGCGCAGTCGATGTGGGCGTTTCGCGAGCTGAGCGCGAGCCCGCCGATCCGGATGTCGGCGCAGCGGCTGCGCGCGCAGAGCGTGAACCGCGTGTCGATCGCGAACGCCGCGCAGGTCGCCGCGATGAGCGAGCGCAATTTCCTGCGGCGCTTCAAGAAGGAGATCGGCGTGACGCCGACCGAGTTCGTTCAGCACGTGCGGCTCGAGCGTGCGTGCCACATGCTGATCCACACGACGCTGCCGGCCGACAAGGTCGCGCGGCGCACCGGGTTCGGCAGCGGCGAGCGGCTCGCGAAGCTGTTTCGGCAGCGCCTGCTGATCTCGCCGACCGAATTTCGCGTCGCCGAGCGGGACCGGCTGCTGAATCGCGGCACCATGTCGACCGAGGCGGACGAGGGTTCCGGCGCCGCGTACCGCGCCGGCGACGGGGCGAGTTGGGACGCGTGTATCGACGCGCACGAGAAAACGGGACGGATACCCGTAAAATCGCCCTGTCGCGATCTCGATTCCCGGTTTCCATGCCCTTCCTCCCCACTACCGCCACCGCCCCTTTCTGCCCGTCGGAAGTAAAGGGCAGCATCACGATCGACGCCGGCGCGCCGCGCTGGCAGAAGCTCAAGCGCTTTTTCGGCCCCGGCCTGCTCGTCGCGATCGGCTACATGGATCCCGGCAACTGGGCGACCGACATCCAGGCCGGCTCGCAGTTCGGCTATTCGCTGCTGTGGGTCGTCGCGTTCTCGAGCCTCGCGGCGATCTTCCTGCAGATGCTCGCGGCGCGGCTCGGCCTCGTCGCGGGCAAGGATCTCGCGCAGGCCAGCTACGAACGCTACGGCCGGTTCGGCCGCATCGTGCAGTGGATCACCGCCGAAATATCGATCATCGCGTGCGACATCGCGGAAGTGCTCGGCTGCGCGCTGGCGTTCAAGCTGCTGCTCGGCGTGCCGCTCGCGTGGGGCGTCGTGCTGACCGCGCTCGACACGGTGATCGTGCTCGGCCTGCAGGGCAAGGGCTTCCGGCAGATCGAGGCGATCGTGCTCGGGCTGATCGCGACGATGGCGTTCTGCTTCGTCGCGCAGGTCGCGATCACGCCGCCCGACTGGCATGCGGTGGTCGGCGGGCTCGTGCCGGGCGATCCGGGCCATGACCGCAAGGACGCGATCGTGCTCGCGCTCGGCATCGTCGGCGCGACGATCATGCCGCACAACCTGTACCTGCATTCGTCGGTCGTGCAGACGCGGCATGTCGTCGGCGGCGCGCGCGGCATGATTCGCGACACGCTCGCACTCGTGCGCATCGATACCTGCGTGTCGCTGTTCGTCGCGATGCTCGTCAATGCGGCGATCCTGATCGTCGCCGGTGCGGCGTTCCACGCGACCGGCCTGCACAACGTGACCGACATCGAGCAGGCCTACAAGCTGATTACGCCGATCGCGGGCGGCGCGGCCGCGCTGCTGTTCGGCATCGCGCTGCTCGCGTCGGGGCAAAGCTCGACGCTGACCGGCACGATCGCCGGCCAGGTGATCATGGACGGCTTCCTGCATACGAAGATCCCGTGCTACCAGCGCCGGCTGATCACGCGCGGGCTCGCGCTCGTGCCGGCGCTGATCGGCGTGCTGTGGCTCGGCGACGGGTCGGTCGGGCAACTGCTCGTGTGGAGCCAGGTGCTGCTGAGCCTGCAGCTGCCGTTCGCGATGTGGCCGCTGATCCGCTCGGTCAGCGACCGCGACACGATGGGCGAGCACACGATCGGCCGCGGGATGCAGGTCGCCGCGTGGGCGCTGTTCGTCGTCATCACCGGCACGAACCTGTTGTTGATTACCGGTGTCGCGGGCTGATACAGCCTGTCACAGGCTGACACAGCCGCGCGGCGCGCATGCGGTAAACTGCGGCCTTTCCATCGTTGTCCGAAGTCCGTTATGTGGAGTGAAATCAGCAACATCGGCGACGCCGCGCTGACCTTGCCGATCGCGCTGACCTGCGCGGCCTGGCTGGCGATGGCCGACTGGCGCCTCGCCGCCCGCTGGGGCATGCTGCTCGCCGCCGGCATGGGCGTCGTCGGCGCGACGAAGATCCTGTATGCCGGGTGCGGCATCGAGCTGCCGCAATTCGATTTCCGCGTGATCAGCGGCCATACGATGCTGTCGACGTCCGTGTGGACGGTTGCGCTGTCGATGCTGTGGCAGGCGTTCCGGCCCGGCAAGGCGCCCGGCATCGCGGCCGGGCTGGCCGTCGGCGCGATCACGGCCGTCGCGCGTGTGTTCGACCACTCGCACACGCTGCCTGAAGTCGTCGTCGGCTGGATGCTCGGCGCGCTGGTCGCGCTGGTGTTCCTGCGCGGCTACGACGGCGCGCGGCAGCGCGCGTTCTCGCCGCGCATCGCGGCGGTTTGCCTGCTGCTCGTGTCGGGCATCGCGTACGGGCATCGCGCGCCGTTCCAGCAGATGATCGACATGCATTCGCCGCAGCTCTGCGCGTTCGTGCGCGCGCCGTCGGGCGACGGATTCTGACGGCTGGCCGTTTCCCGCCGGCGTTCGTCCGGCGGTTCCCCGATCGATTGTCCCGAGCGCCATTGCGCGTCCCGCGTCGCGGAACGTCACCCTTGCCATTCCCCGAATCGGCGCATCGGCCGGCCCGCCGGATCGTCCGTGTCGGCTCGCGCGTTCGCGCAGGGGCGCGAAGGTCATGAACGGTGCCTATGACCGGGTATAACGAATATTCATTTCATCGATTGGCGGCATTCGCGTACGCTGGCTGACGTTCAACCGGGGCCGGCCGCCGGACTGACCGGTGCGCGTCACGATCATCTCGATATACTCGCGGAAACCGTGCGGTGCGTCGTCACGACCGCGCCCGGTCGACCGGCCCGTGTCGGCCGGGATAGGCACGGAAAAACCCGTCGCGGCAGCGTTCCGCGACGACGAACCACGACAGGAGCCCGTCACATGACAGCCGTTTCATCGCGCCTCGCAGGCAAGTGCGCATACATTACCGGCGCCGCTGGCGGCCTCGGCCGCGCGATCGCGCGCCGGATGGTCGAGCAGGGCGCGCGCGTGTTCGTGACCGACATCGCCGAGGCGGCGGTGCTCGATGCGTTCGCGCAGGAACTCAACGCGGGCCACGCCACGCAGGTCGCGTTCGCCGCGACGCAGGACGTGCGCGACGAAGCGCGCTGGCAGGCGCTGCTGGCGCAGGCGGTCGATGCGATGGGCGGGTTGTCGGTGCTCGTCAACAACGCGGGCGTCGGCTCGATCGGTTCGCCCGCGCAGATCGAGCTGGACGAATGGCGGCGCGTGATGGCGATCAACGTCGAGAGCATCGTGCTCGGCTGCAAGCATGCGCTGTCGTATCTGGCCGAGAGCCATCCCGCGTCGATCATCAACATCTCGTCGGTCGCCGCGTTCAAGGTCGAACCGGATTTCACCGCGTACAACGCGTCGAAGGCGGCGGTCGCGTCGCTGACGAAGTCGGTCGCGATCGACTGCGCGCGCCGCGAAATCGACGTGCGCTGCAATTCCATTCACCCGGCGTTCATCCGCACGGGGATCGTCGAGCCGCTGTTCCAGTCGCTCGGCGAACGCGACGCGACGCGCAAGCTCGCGCGCGGCATTCCGCTGCGCCGGCTCGGCGAGCCGGACGACGTCGCGCACGCGGCGGTGTATCTCGCCTCCGACGAGAGCCGCTTCGTGACGGCCGCCGAACTCGTGATCGACGGCGGCATGTGCGCGGTCTGACGCGCATCCCGAACCACAACGACTGGAGGAGAACATCGTGTCGACACCCTTGAACCGCCAACTGCGGCTGAAGACGCGCCCCGAGGGGCGCGTCGGCCGCGAACATTTTTCGCTCGTCGAGACGCCGGTGCCGGCGCTCGCGGACGGCGAGGTGCTCGTGCGCGTGCTGTACCTGTCGATGGACCCGACCAACCGCGTGTGGATGAGCGACGTGCCGCAGTACCTGCCGCCCGTCGCGATCGGCGAGGTGATGCGCGCGCTCGGCATCGGGCGCGTGGTCGCGTCGCGTCATGCGGGGTTCGCGCCCGGCGATCTCGTGCAGGGGCTCGTCGGCTGGCAGGACTATGCGGTCGTGCCGGCCGACCAGGCCGCGCAGCTCGTGAAGCTGCCCGCGCAGTCGGGCCTGCCGCTGCCGACGCTGCTCGGCGCGTGCGGGATGAGCGGGCTGACCGCGTACTACGGGCTGACCGACATCGCGCCGGTGCAGCCGGGCGAGACGCTCGTCGTGTCGGCGGCGGCCGGATCGGTCGGCTCGATCGCCGGGCAGATCGGCAAGATCCACGGCGCGCGCGTGGTCGGCATCGCGGGCGGCGCGGACAAGTGCCGCTATCTGACCGAGACGCTCGGCTTCGACGCGGCCGTCGACTACAAGGCCGACGATTTCCGTCAGCAACTGAAGGCGGCGACGCCGGACGGCGTGCACGTGAACTTCGAGAACGTCGGCGGCGAGGTGATGCGCGCGGTGCTGTCGCGAATGGTGATCGGCGGGCGCGTCGCGCTGTGCGGCGTGATCTCGAACTACAACAGCGGCCGCGCGGCCGACGACGTCGGCGTGCTGATCTCGAAGCGGTTGACGATGCGCGGCTTCCTGATCCTGGACTACCGCAAGAGCCGCGAAGCCGTGCAGACGCTTGCCGGCTGGCTGCGCGACGGCCGGCTCAAGGCCGAGGAAACCGTGGCGGATGGTCTCGAGAATGCGCCCGACGTGCTCAATCGCCTGTTCGACGGCGACCATCGCGGCAAGCTCGTGCTGCGCGTCGATCCGGATGCGTGACGAGGCGGAGAGGCGGGTCGCCGGTTGCCGGCGACCGGTGCCGACTACAGTGAGTTCGATTAACCGGGCCGCATTTTAGGACTAGTCCCATATATTGTCCCGGCCGCTCTCCCTAAAGTGATTGCCAGCAGACAGGCGGCGTGACCGACGCGTCACGCCGCCTTTTTTCCGGTCACGCGAAAGGGGAGAGGGAACATGCGAAACGACGCGAAACGGGGGGCATCGGCATCGGGCGCGGTGCGCAATCGAACGGCGTCGCGTACGGGTGGCGTGCAGCGGATCGCTGTCGGGCTCGGTGTCGCGCTGGCCATGTCGAGTGCGATGGCAAACGGGCAGGCGACGTCGGACGGCGTCGTGCATTTCACGGGCGCACTCGTCGATCTCTACGACGTGACGCTCGATGCGCCGTCCGGCGCGTTCGTCGAAGGGCGGGAGATGACCGGCAGCGCGGTGGCGACACTGCGGTTCGAAGCGCACGGCCGGCGCTTGCCGGGCGCGCAGGTGACGCTGGCCGCGGCCGATGGCACGCCGTTCGAGCCGGATGCCGGTTCGGGGGTACGCGCCACGTGGCGCGATGCGCGCGACGATCGAAGCGTGCCGCTGGTATCGGGGCGCGCGTATCGCGTCGGCCCGTACGGCGGTGTGATGACGGTTGCGGCGGATGACGAAACGGGCGCCGTGGCGCCCGTCGTCATCAACATCCGTCATCCTTGACGGCGCGCGTCACTCGCCCTGTTCCGAGCGTGCATAGATGTCCCAGCTCGCCATGAACAGCGCCGCCACGAGCGGCCCGATCACGAACCCGTTGATGCCGAACAGCGCCATCCCGCCGAGCGTCGAGATCAGCACGACCCAGTCGGGCATCTTCGTGTCCTTGCCGACGAGGATCGGGCGCAGCAGGTTGTCGACGAGGCCGATCACGCCGACGCAGAACGCGACGAGGATCACGCATTTCCAGACCGCGCCAATCATCAGGAAGTAGAGCGCCGCCGGTACCCACACGAGGCCCGCGCCGATCGCGGGCAGCAGCGACAGGAACGCCATCAGCGCGCCCCACAGCACGACGCCCTCGATGCCGAGGATCCAGAAGATCAGGCCGCCGAGCGCGCCCTGCACGAGCGCGACCGCGATGTTGCCCTTCACGGTGGCGCGCACGACCGTCGTGAATTTCGCGAGCAGCAGGTTCTTGTGCTCGTCGTCGAGCGGCAGCGCGCGGCGCACGCGGCGGCCGATCTCGCCGCCGTCGCGCAGCAGGAAGAACACCATGTACAGCATCACGCCGAAGCTCACGATGAACTGGAACGTGTTCTGGCCGATGCTGAGCGCCTGGGTGGCCGCGAACTGGCTGATCTGCGCGGCGCCGTCGGTCAGCTTCTTCTGGATGCCCGGGATGTTGGTCAACCCGTATTTCTGCAGCAGGTGCTGGATCGACGACGGCAGCGCGTGAATGATGTCCTGGAAGTACTGCGAATAATTCGGCGGCGCCGACTTGATTTCCTGGTAGACATACGCGATTTCCTGCACGAGCGTCGCGGCGACGAACACGAGCGGCAGGATCACGATCAGGATGATCAGCGACAACGTGAGGAGCGCGGCCAGGTTGCGCCGCTTGCCGAAGCGCGCGGCGAGCCAGCGCTGCACGGGCTGGAACAGGATCGCGAGAATGGTGCCCCAGAACACGGCGCCGGAGAACGGCGCGAGGATCCAGCAGAGTCCGACGGTGACCGCGGCCAGCAGGAAATAGAAGAATTTTTGGTGATCGTGTCCGCTATCCATGGGTGGCGTTCGCGCAGATTGTTGCTTCGTTTGATTGAATTGCGTGGCCCGGCGCGCGATCGGCTCGCGAACGTCACGGGTTCGCGGCGGAGCGCGGCGCGGGGCGGCCCGAACGGGAGTATGCCCGCAAAGGCCCCGCGATCATAGCGGCTGCGTGTGACCCATGCGAAAACGCCGCGGCCGGGGCCGCGGCGCTGCCGGGAAGCGGGCGCGGCCCGAGGCCGCGTGCCGCATCGTCAGATGTTGAGCTTCGTCACCTTGGTGCCGTTCACCGACAGGTCGCCCATCAGGCCCGCGTTGGTCAGGACCAGCACCTCGACCGGTGCGGTGGCCGTGTTGGAGTCGACCGCGCCGTTCGCGCCGACCTTCACGACCGCGACCGACGCGTCGGCGCCGGCCGACCAGCCTTCGGACTTGCGGAACGAGTCGAGCGCATCCTGCGTCATGAACAGGAACACGATCGCCTTCGACTGCGCGCCGGCCTGCAGGCCGACCGACAGCGACGACGTGTTGTAGTAGCCGACGGTGCTGCCGCCGACGCGCAGCGCGCCGTTGCCGGACTGGCCGCCGACGATGAAACCGGCCTGCAGCACGTTCGGGAACACGAGCGTGCCGCGCGATTTCGCGACGAGCTCACGCGAACCCGGCACCGTCGAATAGAGGCGCGACAGCGTGGCGTTCACGCTGGCGTCGATCGACTGGCGCTTCGATGCGCTGGCGGCGGGGCTGTCGGGTTTGTCGGGCGTGGTCGTGCAGCCGGCGAGCGCGAGGCTGCCGAGCATCACGGCGGCGGCGGCCTTCATGGCGAGAGACTTCTGCATGGCGGTTCTCCTTCGTTGTCTGATTGAAGATGGGCGGTGCGGGCAGCGGGGCGGCTGGCCGCGGTCAACGGCGGGACAGCAGCAGGCCCGCAACGAATGCGAGACCGGCCACGACGCCGGCGGTTTGCCACGGGTTGTCGTGCACGACCTGCGACACGCGTTCCGCCGACTCGCGCAGCCGGGCGGCCGCGCTGCCCGACGCGTAGTCGAGCGCGCCGCGTGCTTCGTCGAGCTTGGATTGCACGCGCTTGCGCAGGGCGGCGATATCGCCGTCGCCATCGTTTTTCAACAGGTCTTCCAGTTCGTCGACCAGCCCGCGCAGATCGTCGGTCACGTCCGCGTGCAGGTCGCGGGCGGCCGAGCGTGTCGTACGTCCCACGCGCCGGCCGGTGCGACGGATGTCGGAGAGGCCGCGGTCCAGCTTGTGTTCGATCGAGTCGGTGAGCGCCATGATGTTTATCCTCCTTCGATTCAAGGCCAATTTGAAGATAAGACGAATCCCAGCAACCAATGTGATTCACTTGACCCGATTGAGTTTCGAGACAATTTTTCAATTCGTCGGCGGAATTGCCGGGAAGCCCCGCCACGCGGGGCCGCGCGAAGATTGAAAAAAATTCTCAATTGGGCGAAACGCGTGCAGCTCAAAGCGATACGAAGTGAATGTGCGGTAAATATGGCGTCGCCCGGGGTACCAGGTAAATAGTGCCATTGCACGCGATGGGCTGATGCAAATGCACTAATCGACGCCGTACGGGCGAGCAGGGTTTGTGCCTGCGCCCGGCATTCGCGGGCCGTTACCCAGTGCGAGGTCGACGACGACGGGATCGTGGTCCGATGACCGATACGCGTCGGGTGCGTAATAGGACGACCGATGCGCGGCCGTTTTGTAATCGGGCACCGGTTGCAGGGCAAACGGTTCATCGGCGTTGATGTGCCAGACGTGCACGGCCCTGACGCGCGCGGCCACGCCCGGCGTCGCGAGCGCGTGATCGAGGCTGCCGGCTTCGCCGCCGAATACGTAGCTGTACGCAGTATCACCGACGAAGCGTGCCACCAGGTTCGTATAGCCGCGCGCTTCGAGCGCACGAACGGGGTCTTCCTTCGCATAGCTGTTCAGGTCGCCGATCAGCAGCACGCCGTCGGCCGCGGCGCCCGTCGGCGACGTGGCGAGCCAGTCGGCGACGCGCACGGCTGCCCGCGTGCGGGCCGCATTCCAGCAGCCCTGGCCGTCCGACTGGTCGCGATCGGCGCCGCTCGCGTTCGGGCAGTTCTTCGACTTCAGGTGATTGACCGCGACCGTGAACGCACGTGTGCCGCCGACGCGCCGGAATGTCTGCGCGAGCGGCGGCCGGTGCCGGCCGCCCAGCGCGACGGTGGCGGCGCGCCCGACCGGTTCGACCGCGCGGCTGTCGTACAGCAGCGCCACCGCGATCGCATCGTCGCCGAGCCGCGCGGTACCGGGATCGACCGCGCGCCAGCCGTCGCCGAGTTGCGTGGCGAGACGCCGCACGGCGCTCGTGTCGCCGTGGCCGTTGTTCGCGATTTCCATCAGCCCGATCACGTCGGCGTCCAGCGCGCGCAACGCCGCGACGATCTTTGCTTCCTGCCGCGCGAATGCCGCGGGTGATTTTGCGCCGCGATCGGCCGCTGCGCCGAATCCGCCGCCGTGGCCGTCGCCGTTGAAATAGTTGAAAACGTTGAACGACACGATGCGCACGTCGGCGTCGGGATGCCGGCGTGGCGCATCGGTACGCGGATTCGTCGCGGCGTCGAACACCGGTGGTGCGCCGGCGGCCGGTTGCAGGCGCCACGCGCCGTAGCGCAGCTCGAGCACGCCTTCGACGCCGCGCACCGTGTAGCCCGCGCGCAGCGTGTTGGCGACGCTCAGTGCGGGCGGCGGATAGCGGACTGCCGTGCGATCGAGGCGGTTCGAGCCGTCGTCGAGCACGATGCGGTTGCGCGCGTTGGCCGCCGCGCGCGCCGCGGCCTCGGCGGGCGGCGCGACCTGGGTCGGGATGCGCAGCCGGCCGTTGCTGAGCACGACGCTGCCGTAGCGGCCGAGTTCGTGCGTGTCGCTGACGGTCAGCGTTTGCGGCAGGCGCACCAGCATGCTTTCGTGCGCGGCCAGCACGTCCGGCGTGGCGACCGGCAGCGTGAGCGTGGCGGGCGTGACCGTCTGCCCGCGTGCGCAGACGGCGATGCCGCCCGTCAGCGTGAATTGCGTGCGGCCGTATCGATCGTCGACCCGGCCGGTGAGATGCACGAGATCGCCGGCGTTCGCGCGTGCGTTCGGCGCGTATACGAACAGGCCTTCCGGGACGCCCGGCGTGCGCTTGCGCCGCGCGTCGGCCTGCTGGACGAAGAAGCCGCCGAGGCCGTCGGCCCCGCCGAACGCCGCCGTGACGACGGCCTCGATCGACGTCGTGTGCCCTGCCGCCGGCGACGGGCCGCCGGCGCGGCGCAGGTCGGCAATCGCCGAGGTCGCGCCGCCGCAGCCGGCGCTGACCGGCAGCGCGGCCCCGGCCGGGCGGACGAAGAGGGCGGGCAACAGCGCAACGGCAAGCAGCGGCGGCAGGCGTGACATGGGGCGGTCCTCGGGAAGAAAATCCGACAGTTCGGGCCTGCATTCTGAAGGCAAAATGTCAGGAAGCGGCCGAATTGGCCGTCAGGCCAGTGCCGATCGGCCAACGATGTCGGCAGGCCGCATCGCGGCTGTTACGCTTTCGCATCGGGTGCCGCGTGCCGATCGCGCGGCTAACGCTGCCGCGCCCCGTCCCCACAGGAGAAATCCATGTCTTACATGCTGTTGATTGTCGAACCGACCGAACAGCGCGCCGAGCGCACGCTCGACGAAGGTCAGGCGCTGTACGCGCGGATGGTCGATTTCGCCGAGACGTTGAAGGCGCGCGGCGTGCTGCGCGGCGTCGAGTCGCTGGAGCGCTCCGAGCGCGGCACGCGCGTGCAGGTGCGGGACGGCGAGACGCGCCTGCTCGACGGCCCGTTCGCGGAGGCAAAGGAAATGGTCGGCGGCTTCTTCCTCGTCGATGTCGACACGCGCGAAGAGGCGATCGAGATCGCGCGCCAGTGCCCGGCCGCGCAATGGTGCACGGTCGAGGTTCGGGCGGTGGGGCCGTGCTTCCTGTAACGACGGCGACTCGGTATTTACCCTGATGCGTCGCGGCGCGTGTCGATCCGGCCGTCTTTCGTCCGTCGTCCGGATAAGGCCCCGATGAACGGGCGCCTCCTGCCATCGACGACAAGGAGTACACGATGCGATTCATGATCATGATCCGGGCGAACGCCGTCAGCGAATCCGACGCGTTGCCGGACAACCGGCTGGTCGAGGCCATGACCGTCTATCACGAGGAACTGGCCAAGGCCGGCGTGCTGCTCGACGCGAACGGGCTGCGGCCGAGCGCGCGCGGCTGGCGCGTGCGCTACACGGGCGGCAAGGGCACGGTGGTCGACGGGCCGTTTGCCGAAACGAAGGAACTGATCGCCGGTTACACGCTGATCCAGGTGCGTTCGCGCGACGAGGCGCTCGAATGGACGCGGCGGTTTCCCGCGCCGTTCGGTGCCGAGATGGATTGCGAGATCGAGGTGCGGCCGCTGTTCGAACTCGACGACCTCACGCCGAGCGATGCGGTCGAGCGGTTCCGCGATCTCCACGTCGGCCGCGCCGGCGCCTGAGCGTCCACGTCGATCCAACTTCACCGGGAGCACCCGTCATGCACAAGATGGTCTTCATCAACCTGCCCGTGGCCGACCTGCCGCGCTCGAAGGCGTTCTACCAGGCCCTCGGCTTCGAAGTCGTGCCGGCCTATACCAACGACCAGGCCGCCTGCATCAAGATCAGCGACACGATCTTCGCGATGCTGCTCGTGCGGCCGTTCTTCCAGACCTTTACCGGCAAGACGATCATCGATCCGGCGACGCAGGTGCAGGTGCTGTCGTGCCTGTCGTGCGACAGCCGCGCCGAGGTCGACGCGATCGTCGCGAAGGCGCTCGCGGCCGGCGGCTCCGCGCCGCAGGCCCCGCGCGAGTATCCGAACATGTACGGCCACGGGTTCGACGATCCGGACGGCCACGCATGGGAGCTGATGGCCATGCCGCTGGACGCGTCGGGCCAGGGGCAGGCGTCGTGACGCTGGAGGCGACGCATCGTGCGATCGAAGCGGTCTGGCGGATCGAGGCGCCGAAGATCATCGCGCGTGCCGCGCGCGTGGTGCGCGACGTCGGCGTGGCCGAGGAACTGGCGCAGGACACGCTCGTCGCGGCGCTCGAACACTGGCCCGTCGACGGCGTGCCCGACAATCCGGCCGCGTGGCTGATGACGGCCGTGAAGCGCCGCGCGCTCGACCGTGTCCGGCAGGAGTCGCTGCATGCGGCGAAGCGCGACCAGCTCGGTCACGAGATGGACGCGCTCGAAGCGCACGTCGTCCCCGACATCGCGGAGGCGCTCGCCGACGCGAGCGAGGACGACATCGGCGACGACCTGCTGCGGCTGATCTTCACGTCGTGCCACCCGGTGCTGTCGACCGATGCGCGGGTCGCGCTGACGCTGCGGCTGCTCGGCGGCCTGACGACCGGCGAGATCGCGCGTGCGTTCCTGACGCCCGAGCCGACGATCGCGCAGCGGATCGTGCGGGCAAAGCGCACGCTGTCGGCCGCGCACGTGCCGTTCGAGGTGCCGGCCGCCGATGCACGGCCGGCACGGCTCGCGTCGGTGCTCGAAGTGATCTACCTCGTGTTCAACGAAGGCCATGCGGCGACCGTCGGCGACGACTGGACGCGTCCGGCGCTGTGCGACGAAGCGCTGCGGCTCGGCCGCGTGCTGGCCGGACTCGCGCCGGACGAGAGCGAAGTGCTCGGGCTCGTCGCGCTGATGGAACTGCAGGCGTCGCGCATGCATGCGCGCACCGATGCGCAGGGCCGGCCGGTGCTGCTGCTCGATCAGGATCGCAGCCGCTGGGATCCGCTGCTGATCCGGCGCGGCCTCGCGGCGCTGGAGCGGGCGACCAAGCTCGGCGGCGTGCGCGGGCCGTATGCGCTGCAGGCCGCGCTGGCGGCCTGCCATGCGCGTGCGCGGCAGGCGTCGGATACCGACTGGGCGCAGATCGTCGCGCTGTACGACGCGCTCGCCGAGGTTGCCCCGTCGCCGGTCGTCGAGTTGAATCGCGCGGTGGCGGTGGGGATGGCGTTCGGGCCGGCCGCGGCCCTCGACATCGTCGATGCGTTGCGCGACGATCCCGCGTTCGCGCGTTATCACTGGCTGCCGAGCGTGCGCGGCGACCTGCTGGCCAAGCTCGGCCGCACCGACGAAGCCCGGCTGGAGTTCCGGCGCGCGGCGGACATGACGCGCAACGCGCGCGAACGCGAATTACTGCTCAAGCGCGCGACCGATGCCTGACGCATGAGGCATGACCCACGCGGAGCGCGCCGAACGCATGGTCCCGACGCCACCCGCGCCCCCACCCGACACTATCGCGCGCATTGAAAAAGCCTATTGGGGGATGCGAACGCGAGCGCCTAGATTGAAGAGCACGATGTGCGCGCCCCGGCACACGCATCGTTCCCCACATACTTCATCGGCCCGGCTTCGCACGCGGCCGCGCCGACTCGAACGGAGGCGCAAATGGCTCAACTCAAGGGCAGCAAAACCGAAGAGAACCTGAAGGCCGCATTCGCGGGTGAATCGCAGGCGAACCGGCGCTATCTGTATTTCGCTTCGAAGGCCGACGTCGAAGGGCAGAACGACGTCGCCGCGCTGTTCCGCTCGACCGCCGAAGGCGAAACGGGCCATGCGCACGGCCATCTCGAATACCTGGAAGCGGTCGGCGATCCGGCCACGGGCTTGCCGTTCGGTTCGTCGCGGCTGAATCTCGAATCGGCGATCGCCGGCGAGACGCACGAATACACCGACATGTATCCGGGCATGGCGAAGACCGCACGGGACGAAGGCTTCGACGAAATCGCGAACTGGTTCGAAACGCTGGCGAAAGCCGAACGCAGCCACGCGAACCGCTATACGAAGGCGCTGGACAGTCTCGTCGACTGACGGGCCGCCGCGGGCCGCACGGCATCGCCGCGCGGCCGGCATGCGGCCGGCCGTTCGTTCATCGCTG
>NZ_JAAGPK010000124.1:0-24381 GCF_017104685.1 Burkholderia sp. Tr-20355
CGCATCGGGCGGCTACACGGCCAGGTCGTCGCTACGCGAACCGGCGAGCTATACATGCACGACGACCGACGCGAACGCCCGCGACCGCTCGGTGCTGAACCCCGTCGTGATCGGCCCGAACGGCGATCCACTGCTGCAGCACGGCCACGCCTTCGTCCGACCACACGGCGTGCGGCCGCACCGCGCACACCGCGGCCAGCGCGTCGCGCGCGTCTCCCAGCCCGCGCCGTGCGGCGAGCCACGCGGCCGCGCACAGCACGCTGCGTCCATAACCGAGCGCGCAGCAGACCAGCACGTCACGCCCTTCCCCGTGCAGGCGTTCGAGCGCCGCGACGGCCTGCGCAAGCTGCGCCGCCGTCGGCGCGACGAGATCGAGCTGCGGCACGGATGCATACGCGAGCGACGTTTCGTCCGCCGCCCAGCGCGGCATCTCTGCGGTCAGGTCGACCAGCGCGGTGAAACCATGGCGGCGCAGGTCGCGCGTCGTCGGCGTACGGCCGATCGACACGCGTTCGTCGATCCGCACGGGCGCCGGCCGGCGCCACGTCCACAGCCGCGAATTGACGAACGCGCCGGCGATCGTCGGCGCGAGCAGCGCGCGGATGAAGACCGGGAGACGTCCATCCGCATCCTTCTGGAAAACGCCGGGCGCGCCGCGCCGGTACGCCCACGCGACACACGCGAGCGCCAGTGCGACCCACCCGGCCGCCAGCGCCCAGCCCGGCGCGCGCGGCACGCACCACAGGGCCGTCCACGCCAGTAGTGCCGCGCCGATCGCATAGCGCCGTGCGAGCGCGCGGCCGGCCGCGCTCGGCGACGCATCGGCGCCCGGCAGCCGGCCCGTCGCATCGCGCAACGGAAACAGGAACAGCGCGAGACAGCCGACGGCCGCACCGGTCGGCACGTCGATCGCGTGATGCTGGTAGGTCGTCAGCACCGACACGCCGATCGCCGCGAACCACAGATGCAGCACGGCGCGCGCGACCGTACCGCGCAGGTGCCGCGCATAAACGGCCCACAGCACGACGAGCAGCCCGATATGCAGCGACGGCGCCTGGTTGAACGGCTTGTCGAAGCCCGTCAGCAGCGTGAACAGCGCGCCGGCCACGCCGCCCGCGTCGGGCCGCTCGAACCCGAAGCGCAGCGGCCACGCGATGAAACAGGCCACCGACACCAGTTGCACGGTCAGCAGCCGCTTCACGTGATCGAGCAGATCGGCACGGCGCGTCCAGAAGAAGAACGACACCGCATACAGCAGGTCGATCGACCAGTACGGCACGATCGTCCACGGCACGAACGGGATCGCGTGCTCCCAGCCGAACGCGAACGTCGGCACCGCCGCGCGGCGCGCGGCGAGCCAGTTCGCGAAGCCGTACGTCGAGAAGAACACGGCGCCCATCGCCGCGAGCCAGCCCAAGCGCAGCGCGAACGACGCGTCGCGCGCGCCGGCCGCCGGCTCGGCGAGGCCGCCCGCGCCGCCGCCGAGCGCGCTCATGGCGCGTCGACCCGCTGCGCGAGGCTGACCGTGAAGATACCCATCTCGTCGATCCGCTGGTCGAGCTTGCGGAAGCCCGCGCGCGCGACGAGCTCGTCCATCTCGGCCTGCGAGCGGCGGCGCATCACCCAGGTCGCCTCGCCGCGGTGATTGTTCAGCGCACGCGCGATGAATTCCAGCTGCGGATGCCACGGCTGCCCCGTATAGACGAGATAGCCGCCCGGCGGCACGGCCCGCGCGAGCCCACGCAGCGAGCGCTCGATCAGCGCGTTCTCGCCGAACAGTTCGTACAGGCCCGACACGATCGCGAGCGTGGGGCGCGGCTCGAGCGTCGCGAGCGACGTCTCGTCGAACGCGTCGCCGCGCTCGAAGCGCGCGATCGGCTCGAGGCCGCGCTGCGCGATCAGGACGCGTCCGGCCTCGACGTTCGGCGGGCTGTAGTCGCGCAGCGTGATGTCGTCCGGCGCCGCGCCGTCGCGCTCGGCGGCCGACGCGATCGCGTCGAGCACGTAGCGCCCGTGGCCGGCCGCGATGTCGACGATCCGCACCGGCGTGCCGTGGCCGCGCAGGCGGCCGATCGCCGAGCCGATCAGTTCCTGCAGATGCACCTTGCGCTGACGGATGCCGACCCAGCCCGGCGAATCGAGGTACGTGCGGTCGATCAGCGCGCCGACGCCGAGCCGCCCCTGCGCACGGTTGCGGTACACGTAGTCGAGCGTCGAGCCCGAATCGAAGCCGAGCCGCAGCCCGAGCGCGATGCCGTCCGACAGCGCGCCGCCGGCTTTCAGCCCGGCGCGCGTCAGCGCCCAGTACGCCCGCGCGAACACGTTCGCGGGCGGCCGGCCAAGCGCCGCGTATTCGTCGTGGAACGCGCCGCGCCGATCGGCGTCGGCGAGCGACACGCGCGGGCTCGGCGCGTCGAACTCACGCAGCACGAACGCACGCAGCGGCGCGAGCGCCTGTGCGCGGTCGCGTTCACCGAGCGTGTCGTGATAGAAACCCGGCAGCACGATGCGCTCCTTGCGCGCCGACCCGAGCCGTTCGAAGAAGCGGTCCTGCGGGCCGCGATGCACGACCCAGTCGGCGCCCGAGATCAGCAGTTGCGTCGGCACGGTGATCGCGGCGGCGTCGGCGACGATCCGCCGCGCGGTATCGTGCAGGTCGAGCAGCATGTTGACCGCGATCGGCCGCGTGATCAGCGGATCGGACGCGTAGCTCGCGATCCGCTCGGGATCGTGCGTGAGGAATTTCGGTTTCACGTAGCTGTTCACGTAGAACAGCCCGCGCAGCTTGTGCATCAGCCGCAGCCCCGGCCGCGCGAACGGCACGTAGAGCTTGATGTGGAACGCCGGCGACGCGACGACGAGCGCGCGGATCGGCGGCGCGTAGTCGTGCACCCACGTGGCCGCGAGCACCGCGCCGACGCTCTGTCCGACCACGGCCATGTCCTCGATCGCGATGCCGTGCGCGTCGCGGATATGCTCGACGAAGGTCTGCAGGTCGCGCACCGACGCGGCCGCGCTCGGGCTGTAGCCGCGCGCGCCGGGCGAGCGGCCGTGGCCGCGCGCGTCCCACGCGAAGAACGCGAAATCGGGCAGGTCGAGCTCGTCGACGAGGTGCGCGACGCGCGCCGAATGTTCGTGGCCGCGATGCAGCAGCACGACGGCGCCGCGGCAATGCGGGCCCGTCGCGGGCCAGTGGCGGTAGAACAGCGTTTCGCCGTCGTGCGTGATGAAGCCGGCCTCACGTGCCGTGCGTGTGCTCATGCGCTTTCTCTCGTTTCGTTATTCGAATGGTGTGGCGCCGCCCTCCGGCGCCCGGCCCGTCAGCCGCCCGCTTCGGCGATCCCGGCCCGTACGCGCCGCACCGCCGTCACGATCGACAGCACGATCAGCAGCCGCCACAGCCAGGCGGCGACGCCGCCGACCGGGAACCCGAGGCCGATCCACAGCGCGAACGCGCCGAGGGCCAGCGCGCGGTCGCTCTTGCCGAACGGGCCGTCGTAGCGGCGCGTCGCGCCGACGAGCGGGCCGATCAACCCCGCGCACTCGACGATCACCGCCGTCAGCGCGAACAGCCAGACGTCCGCCGGAGCGAACGCGGGAATGGCGAGGAACGGCAGCACGAGCGCGACGTCGGACACGATGTCGCCCAGCTCGTTCAGGTACGCGCCGAGCGTGCTCTTCTGACCGTGCTCGCGCGCGAGCATGCCGTCGATCGCGTTGAGCGCCATGCGCGCGAACAGCCAAAGCGGAATCAGCAGGAACAGCGCGCGGGCGAACACGCCGAGCCCGGCAAGCGCGCCGACGACGATCGAGCCGCCGGCCGCGAACAGCGTGACCTGGTTGGCCGTGACCCCGCGCGCGGCAAGCGAATCCGCGAACGGACGCAGACGGTTCTGGAATTTGGGTTTGAGTGCGTAGAGGCTCATCGTTTTATTTGCGCGGCGCTATCGGATACGTTTCCCGCCGCCATGCCCCGGGCGGCGTAACGGCCTTGGTCGGCCTCGGTCGGCCTTCATTGGACGGCCCTAATCGTCGCCGAGCGGCTCCGATGCGTCAAGCATGCGCCCGGCCCGCCCGCGCGGCGCCAATCTGGCGTTTTTCGGCGAAACTCGCGATAATCCGCTGGCCCGATCGCGGCGCGATCCATTCGAACTGCAGACGGGCACTCGTGCAACAGCCGATTATCACGCCGCCGACCGGCGCATTCGCCGCGACGCAACAGCGTGCGACGGCGAATCGTCCGATTATCGCGGACCTGCGACAGGCAGCCACGAATTTGAAAAAATTTAAACAAGAGCCGTCCGGCGCGCATCCTGCCGCGCCGGCATTCCGGGGTTCCGCCCGCCGCGCGTGCGCAGCGGGCCGCGCATGCAGGCAGGAGGCGTCGCGCCGATGAACATTCTCAACGTCTGGCAGCGCGATTTCCTGCTGTCCATCGTGCGGCTCGTCGCCGGCGCGTATCCGGTCTGGCATCAGGCGCCGCCGTCCCCGACGCAGAAGATCTATTTCTCGAATCACACGAGCCACATCGACACGCTCGCGATTCTCGCCGCGCTGCCGCGCGACGTGCGCGCGGTCGTGCGGCCGGTCGCCGCGCGCGACTACTGGGACAGCAGCGACCTGAAGCGGCACATCGCGCGGAAACTGCTGAACGTCGTGCTGATCGACCGCCACCGCGAATCGGGCGGCGACCCGCTCGACCCCGTGCGCGACGCGCTGCGGCAGGGCCACTCGATCATCATCTTCCCCGAAGGCACGCGCGGCGCCGACGTGCTGCCGCAGCCGTTCAAGAGCGGGCTGTTCCATCTCGCGACCGAGTTCCCGAACGTCGCGCTCGCGCCCGTCTACCTCGAGAACCTGCAGCGCATCATGCCGAAGGGCGCGATCTGGCCCGTGCCGCTGATCTGCAAGGTGCATTTCGGTGCGAACGACGCGCTCGACGCCCAGGAAGACAAGCCGACGTTCCTCGCCCGCATGCGCGACGCGGTCATCGCGCTCGCGCCGCCGCAACGACCGGCCGGCTGAACGCGGCGCCCTCTTCTCCCCTTTTCCGGATATCAACCATGCGAACCCTCTTCTGGGAACTGGTCGCGGGCGTGACGGGCGTGCTCGTCGTCGCGACCGTGATCGGCGCGATCCTCGGCGCGCGCAGCGGCGGGCAGAACGCCACCATCGCCAACCTGAACCAGCGCATCCGCGCATGGTGGGCGATGATCGCGATCATGGCCGTCGCGATCGGCCTCGGCAACAACGTCACGTATCTCGTGTTCGCGCTGCTGTCGTACCTGACGCTGCGCGAGTTCATCACGCTCACGCCGACCACGGCGAGCGACCATACGACGCTCTTCATCGCGTTCTTCATCGCGATCCCCGTGCAGTACCTGCTGCTCGGCATCAACTGGTACGGGATGTATTCGATCTTCGTGCCCGTCCACCTGTTCTTCGCGATGTCGCTCGTCTCGGCACTCACGCAGGACACGCGCGAATTCCTCAGCCGCAACGCGAAGATCAACTGGGCGCTGATGGTGTGCGTGTACGGGCTGAGCCATGCGCCGGCCGTGCTGATCCTCGACATTCCGCGCTACGCGGGGCAGAACGCGCTGCTGCTGTTCTTCTTCCTGTTCGTCGTGCAGATCAGCGACGTGCTGCAATACGTCGTCGGCAAGCTGTTCGGGCGCCGCAAGATCGCGCCGCAGCTGTCGCCGTCGAAGACGGTCGAAGGCTTCGTCGGCGGCGGGCTGCTGGCCACGCTGTGCGGCGCGTCGCTGTATCGCGTGACGCCGTTCAGCTTCGGCGCGGCATTCGGGATCTCGCTCGCGATCGTGATCGCGGGTTTCGTCGGCGGGCTCGTGCTGTCGGCCGTCAAGCGCTCGCTCGGCACGAAGGACTGGGGCTCGATGATCGCCGGCCACGGCGGGATGCTCGATCGCGTCGACTCGATCTGCTTCGCCGCGCCGGTGTTCTTCCACCTCGTGCGCTATCTGTACGTGTGACGCGCGGCCGCGCCGGCGCATCAGACATGCCGGCGCCGCCGCACGAACGCATCGACGCAAACCGGCCGGCGACGGCATCAACGCGGTCGGGCGACCGGCTCCGGATCGAACGTCGCGAGGCCCGGCCAGGCCGCCCGCCCCCACGCGCCGTCGGCCGGCGCGAGCCATCGCTGCACGGCCGCCTCGTCGACCGCGCGACCGAGCGGATCGGCACGAAACGCCGTGACCCACTGCTTGCGGCCCGCCACGTACGCGCGGCCGAAATCCTCCCAGCCGTCGAAGCAATCCTGCGCACGCTGTGCATTGAGCAGCAGCACGCGCCACGCGACGTCCGGCTCGGCCCAGCCCATCAGCATCGCGGCGCGCGCAAAGAAGGCCATCCGCGCGCAGGCGAACGCGAGCGCGGCGCGCGGTTCGTCGTCGGCGTGCAGCGCGTGGAGATCGGCCCGGAACCACTGCGTTTCCAGCACCCTCGCCAGATGCGCGCGCGCGTCGTCGTCCGTCGCGTCGGTACGCAACTCCATCTGGTGGAGCATCTGCGCGCGCAGGAACCGGCGCGTGTCGTCGCCCACGCGGCTCGCATCGGCATCGCTGAAACGGGAGAACTCGGTCGCCTCCACGTACGGATGCGCAAGCAGCAGCGCCCAGTGCTTGCGCGCGGACAGCACCGACGCACGCGCGCGGCCGCGCCGGCGCAGGTAGCGGACGATGCGCCACAGGATGAACAGCGCGACGATCAGCTTCAGTGTCATGGTCGCGGCGCCTTCAACTGCCCGGCCGTTGAGCGCCGCGCCCGTCGTACCCGGGCCACGACACGCCCTCGGTCGCGAACCCGGCCGCGGCATCGACCGACGGCGGCTGCGACTGCGGCGCCGTCGCGCGCACCGCATAACGCACCGAAGCCGCGCGCGGCGGCCGCTGCGACAACAGCTCGGGCTGCCGTGCCGCCACCAGCCACTCGACGGCAGGCGTCGGCGCCGCCAGCCGCGCGAACAGCTGCGGATGACGGGCGACGAGTCGCGCTTGCGCCGCGGCCTCGGTCACGTCCTCGATCCGGCACCAGCCGGACGCCGTGCGCACGACGCCGATCGCAATGCAGTCGTCCGGCGTGCGATCGGTCGTGCCGAGCGCATTCAGGCACGTCAGCAGGTCGCCGACGTAGCGCTCGATCGGCGGCCGGTTCTGCTTGCCCTTCACCTGATCGACGTCCAGGCCGCCGTCCGCGCGTATCGCGACGCTGATCGTGATGTGCGGCTGGCCGTTCGGGTCGCGAAAGCTCAGGAGTCGCAGCGTGCGTGCCTCGATCGCCTGCGCGTAGCGTTCGCCGTAGCCGCCCGTCAAGGCGCGCCGATCCGCGAACTGGCCGAGGCAGTGACGCATCACGTAACTCTCGAACGCCATTTCCTCGCGCAGCAGCCCGCTGTCGGGCAACAATTCGACGAAACGTCCGTTGGGCGTGTCGCACCACGTGCGCAGCGCCTCGGACCGGCTCTCGCGCCAGCCGCGTGCGACGCGCGCGACCATCCGCGCATGCTCGTGCTCCCACAACGCGAGCGCCTGCGGACAGTTGATCCGGTCGAGCTTGCCCTCGAGTCCGGTGCCCTTGCGCGATTCGAGAAACTCGACGAGCGTCGCTTCCAGCGCGAGCAGCGCCGGATCCGCCGGATCGACCCATACGACGGGGGCCGGCGCATCGGCGCGCGATGCGCCCGCCATCTTCGCGGCGGGACCGAAACGGCGGGCCACCCACTCGGGTGGCGCGACGTGCCCCAGCGCGTGCCGCGCATCGTCGAGCGATGCGATCGTACGCGCCGGTTCGAAATTCGCGACGACATGCCGGTAGAAATGGTTAAGCAGCCACGCGCGCACGGCGTCCGCGTCGCCGCGCGCGGTGCTGCGCGCCGCGATCGCGGCTTTCAATGCGTCCGCGTTCAGCGCATTGCGCGGCGCATAGCCGGCTCGCCGAAGCGCGGCCGTCATTGCCAGAACTTCCACCAGCGCTTGTTCGACGCGGCGGGCACGGGGTCCGCGTCCGCTGCCGGCGCCAGCCCGCTCGCCTCGCGGATCCGCTGCTCGATCAGCTCGACGTTCAGGTCGAGCGGTTCGGCCGCGTGCGGGTTGGCAGCCAGCACGTGTTCGTAGAAGCGCTTGACGTCGGCATCGCGACGCAGCTGATACGCCGCGTTGCCGGCGTCGAGCTGGACGCTCAGGTCGCTCGACGCGATCGCCTGCGCGCGTGCGGCGTCGTACAACGCGGCCGCCTGGTCCGGATGCGACGCCGTCATGTAGGTCGCGAAGATGAAGCGCGCGCTCAACGCCTCGGCGGGCAGGTTCCCGTCGACCTGGTCGTTATCGCGCTGCCAGCCGACGAGACGCTCGAGCCAGATCGGCATTTCGTTGGATCGCTCGACGCGCGACAGCGCACGCACGACGTCGCGCAGGTACCCGTTCGGCCCGTGCCGGCTATATCCGTTTTCGGCGGCGTAGTGCCACAGCTGCTCGGCCGCTTCGAGCATCTCGTCGTCCTTGCCCTGACACGTGAGCACGTAGCGTATGCCGTCGTAATGCTCGGCGAACGGGCTCGCCGCGATGCCGTTGCGATGCAGTTGCAGCGAGTCGTCGTACCGTTCGACCCCGCGATAGAGAATCGCGAGGTTGTTGCACAGCATCGAATACAGATGCGCGCACGCATCGTACGGGTGCCCGTTGCCCGTCTCGAAGAAGCGCTCCATGCACGCCCGCCCCTGCTCGTACACCGCGGTCTGCAGGCGTGCCAGATCGGCGCGCACGTCATCGCGCTGCGCCGCCGGCAGCGCTTCGAGCGCGTCGTCGACCTCGTCCTCGATCGACACCGCGAACGCATAGCTCCACAGGCCGCTCGGCAGCGATGGCGGCGGCAGCTTCAGCGCGGCCGCGACGCCGAGCGCGCGGATCCGCGCGCCGAACAGCACGAATGCCGTGCGATTGTCGTGCAGGTCGCCTTCCTGCGCGGCGGCGAGCAGTCGCGCCGCCTGCGTCGTCGCGTCGATCCGGCCGTTTTCGCCGTCGTAGGCCGCCGCGAGCCGCGCGATCCACGGATGGCCTGGCGCGCGCTGCGCGGCGAGCCCGCGCGCGGCGTCGGCGATCGCATGACGCCGCGCGTCGCCATCGAGCGAGCCGAGCGCGGCGAAGAGCGCCGCATGCACCGGCGAGCCCGACGCCAGCGGGTCGCGCCACTGCTGGCCCAGTTCGATCAGCCGCTCGAGCGTCGGCCCGAAGCCGGCCGCGCGCATCACGCACAGCGGCCACCAGACCGACGTGTCGGACGGGTCGGCCAGCCGCGCGTGAACGATGTGCCCGACCGTGTCGAGCATGCTGCCTTCGATCTGGTACACATGGAAGAATGCACGGCGGCCGGCTTCGTCGAATCGACCGGCTTCGATCAGCCACGGCAGTTCATATTCGACGAAATCGTCGCCGCCGTCCGACTCGAGGCTGTGTCTCGCGAATGCACACTGCGCGAGCGCCCCGTCGAGATCGCCCTGCGCGCGCGCCGCACGCGCGGCGAGCCGTGCGACCCTGACCTCCACCTCCCGACGCGGCGGCAACGCCCAGTCCGCCACGCGCGCTTCGACGGCTTGCCGGATCGTATCGAGCTGCAGCGGCGCGATCTCGATGATCGCGTGGCCGATGCGCAGCCAGTCGTACGCGTCGATGTCCTGATCGGCGGCGGCCGAGCCGAGCGCCGCCACGGCGGCTTCGGCGGCCGCGCGCGCGTCGGCGGCACGGTCGAGACGCTGCAGCGCCCACGCGCGCCGGCATTGCCGGTCGGCTTCGTCCCACGCGCGGAACCGGGCCCGCCCGGCAATCGCGCCGTTCAGTGCATGCCGCAGTTCGATCGCATCGAGCGAATGCGCCGCGCCGTCGCGCTCCAGCGTATCCAGCATGCGCAATCGCACATAACGCTCGGCGTCGAGCGTCGGCGACGTGCGCACCACCTCGTGCATCTCGCCGATCGCCTGCGCGACCGAATCGTGCTCGCGCAGGTGATGACCGACCTGCAATCGGTACAGCGCGAGCTGCATGCGGATATCGGGCCGCGCGTCGGGCGGGGCGGCCTCGTGGACGAGCGCGCCGTCGACGTCGATCACCGCGCGTGCGGCGGCCGGATCGCCCGCGTGCATCCACAGCGTGTGCAGACGTGCGACCGCGTCGAGCGTATCGGCACGCAATGGCTGCGCGCGCAACCTCGCCGCGAGATCGGTTTCACGGCTCGAATCGCTCTCCTCGAGATCGGCCTCGAGCCGATTCATCAGGGTGTCGAGTTGTTGGCCCGTGACGGGCATCGTTGTTGTCGTCGTTGTTGTATCGGCGCTGGGAGTCATCGACTTCTCCATCTCGGAATCGCGATAGCTTATCAGGACCGACGCGCGAATCAAGCCGACGACACCTGCCGGCACGCGCCCCGCTCAGTACCCCTCCCGCAGCGCCTTCGGCACCACGTAGCGCCCGCGCGCCGCGTCGAACCTCACCGTGTAGCGCGCACGGACGTCCCTGCCGCCGCGCTCGCCCGTCTCCGTGACCGTCAGCGGATAGACGTCGCCCGCGCCGGTCGTATCCGGCGCGATCGCGAACGTGCGGCGCTCGCAATGCGACTTCGCATGATCGCAATCGAGCGACCCGCCGTTGTCCATCGCTTCGTTGATGCGCGGCGCGGCTTCGACGATCGCGTTGCCGAGCGGCAGCCAGATCGACCGGCTCGCCTGCGTATAGCCCTGCAGCGTGACGCCGTCGCCGATCACGAAACCGAACAGGTGCGGGCCGAGCCGCTCGATGCGGACGGTGCCGGGCTCGCCGCGCTTGCCCGACGCGATATCCGTCTTCTTCACGACGGGCTCGAGCGTGCCGTCGTCCTGGCTCGGCTTCAGCACGTACAGGTCGATCGTGCCCGGCGTGCCGTCCGAATCCATGCCCGGCACCCCGTTCTGGACGGCCGCCTCGGTCTCGCCGCACATCGCGAGCAGCGTGCGCGGGCCGTCGGCCGTCGCGACGCGCAGCGCGCCGCACGGCGAATAGATGAAGTCGCCCGCATCCGGCTGCCAGCCCTTGCGATCGGCGCGCCACGTGCCGTACGTGTCGCGGATGAACTTTTGCAGCTGACGCGCGGGAGGGACCGGCTCGGTCGCGTGAACGGGCGCCGCCGCGGCGAGTACGAACAGCACGGCGAGCGTGGCCGCGAATGGCTTCACGCGTGTTTTCGGGTTCTGGACGTCCATGGAGATGGGCGATTCGGAGGACAAGGTCGATACGGACGGGCCATCAGGGTTGCCGCGGCGCGATGCCGGTGCCGTCCGGTCTCAATCTCGCGCTCGGCACCCAGCCGTCGGCCATGCCGTGCGTGCGCGGATTCAGATACGTGACCGCCGTGAACCGGCCGTATTCGGTCCGCGCGTCGACGTGATCGTGCTCGACGATGAACAGGCCGTCGATCCGGCACGCGTCGTCCGGCGCGACAAAGAACGGCAGCCGCCCCTTGCCCGTCACGACGCGCCCGGCGTCGCTGCCCGGCACGCGGTCGCCCCGCGCCTGCGCGAGGCGGTTCAGCGCGTCGCAATCGACGGCGCCGTGCGGGGCCGCATCGGTACGCGCGGAGGCGGCCGGTGGCGCGACGCACGTCGATACGTAGCGCGACAGCGCGTGCCGGTCGATCTTCAGCACGTCCGGCTGATCGGGATCTCGTGTCACGTCGAGCGCATGCAGCGCATGCGTGTCGAGCGTGACCCAGCCGATCGTCGCGTCGCGGTTCGGCGTGCCCGGACGGTCGGGGGTGACGAACAACCGGACGCCCAGCACGCCGTCCGGCTGACCGGTCAGCGCCGCGGGCTCGGCGTGGATCGCCTGCCGGTCGAATGCGGTCTGCCGCAGTGCCGGCACGATCAGTTGCGTCAGCTGTGCGTCGCACGACGCGGACGATGCCGCGTGAGCCACATGCGCGGCGGCCGCCCCGACACTCGCCAGCGCGACGTGCACGGCGAGCGCCGCGAACCGGCGGCCGCGCCCGGCCTCGCCATTCGCGCCGGCCGGCGTTACGATCTCGTTCTTCATTCCATGATCCGTTCGATGCGTGCGGGAAACGCTCGCGAGCCCGTAGCGTACACGCACGGCGCGGCACCGCCAGCGCGCATCGGCCGGCCCGACACGGACATACGCATGAACCTGAGCTTGCAGGACGTCGCCTGGCACCGCTCGGTCGGGCGGCTCATCGAGACGCTCGACCAGCCGGGTTTCTGGCTCGCGCTGATCCGGCTGATCGAGGAATACGTCGCGGTCGACAGCTGGGTCGCGCTGATGTTCGGCGACGGCCGCCCGCAGGTGTTCGCCGAATGCGCGTACGAAGGCGACGGCCCCGATCCGCTGTTCCGCGACTACGTGCAGGGGCTGTACCTGCTGGACCCGTTCTACATCGCGAACCGCGACGCGCCGACGAGCGGGCTGTTCCGGCTGTCCGACGTCGCGCCGGAGTGCTTTCGCGCTACCGAGTACTACACGCGTTATTTCACGCACAACGTCGTCGAGGACGAAGTGCAGTTCAACGTCGTGCTCGACGATGCGCGCACGCTGTGCCTGTCGCTCGGCAGCAAGCGGCGCTTCAGTCCCGCGCAGGTGGCCTTGCTCGACCTCGTCCGGCCATGGGTCGCCGCGCTGATGCGCCAGCGCCTCGCGTACGAGCACACGCATGCCGAACCGGCTCCGTCGCGCCGGACCCACGCCCGCGCGGGTGCCGGGAGCGGATTCGAGCACGCGATGGCGCGACTCGGCACGCCGCTCACCGCGCGCGAGCTCGACGTGATCCGGCTGATCCTGAGCGGCCGCTCGAACAAGGAAGTCGCGAACAAGCTGGACATCTCGGCGGAAACGGTCAAGGTGCACCGGCGCAACATCTACGCCAAGCTCGCGATCAATTCGCAGTCTGAACTGTTTTCGCTGTTCCTGAAGGCCCAGACCGATACGTGACGACCGGTGGGCGGCGCGATGTCGCCGCCGTGTCGCGCCACCTTGACGGGACCTGTTCGCCGTCGCTTCCGGCACGTCAGCCGCGAAATCAATACCCCCGACGGGTTAACGCGTCGGCGGGATGGGCAACCGCGTGGTTCGGCGCATACTAGAACTTCGTTCCAGACGCCCCCCGAACCCGCCCATGAAACTGAAGCTCGACATCGTCCAGCTCGCCGGCCGCGACGGCGACACGCACTACAACCTGCAGCGCACGCTCGAAGCGATCGCGACCTGCGCGCCCGGCACCGACATCGTGATGTTTCCCGAAGCGCAGCTCACCGGCTTTCTCGATCCGTCGAATCTCGCGGCAGTCGCCGAGCCGCTCGACGGGCCGAGCGTCGGCGCGGTGATCGCGGCCGCGCGTGCACGCGACGTCGCGGTCGTGGTCGGGTTGATCGAGAACGACGGCGGCCGCTTCTACAACACGACCGTGTTCGTCACGCCGGACGGGGTCGCGCTGCGCTATCGCAAGACGCATCTGTGGGTAAGCGAGCGTGGCGTCGTGCTGCCCGGCGACCGCTATGCGACGGTCGAATGGCGCGGCGTGCGGATCGGCCTGCTGATCTGCTACGACAGCGAATTCCCCGAATCCGGCCGCGCGCTCGCCGCGCTCGGCGCGCAGTTGATCCTCGTGACCGACGGCAACATGGAGCCGTACCGCAACGTCCACCGCACGTCGGTGTCGGCACGCGCGATGGAGAACCAGGTGTTCGCGGCGGTCGCGAACCGCGTGGGCGGCAGCGCGCACGACATCGTGTTCGCCGGCGGCAGCCTCGCGGTCGATCCGTTCGGCAACGTGATCTTCGAAGCCGGCAACACCGAATCGCGTCATGCGATCGTGCTCGATTTCGACCAGCTCGCCGCCTCGCGCGCGGTCTACGACTATCGCAACGATCAGCGCCTGCACATCGCCGGCGAGCGCATCGCGCACCCGGACGGACGTCGCGAACTGCTGATTCCGTGACGGGCCGCCACTCGCCCCCCCGGCGGCGACGCCGCACGTCACGCCGGGTCGGGCACCTCGATCGCCAGCAGCGCCGAACTGACCGACTTGCCGTGCGCGTCGAGCGCGAGCGAACGCGTCACGCCGCCGCCGAGCGCATCGCGCAGCACGAAATTGAACGCCCCGAGCGACGGCAACTCGTAGCGCACGACGTCGCCGCGCACGATGCCCGCGAGCCACGCCTTCACCGCTTGCGCATCCAGATGCGCGCGCAGATGGTCGTAATGACGCGGATCGCGGCAGATGACCGATACGTTCAGCGTATTGCCCTTGTCGCCGGTGCGCGCATGCGCGAGTTCACGCAGTTGCATCATGCCTCCACGAATGAAAACGACGGCGTCACGGCCGCACGCGGCAGCAGCACCGACTGCACGGCGACCACCTCGCGCGTCGACTTGAACGCACCGCCGCCGCCGGCCGGCCCGTTCGTATAAAGCGTCTCGACCTCGTTGCCGATCCGCGCGGCCTCGGCGGCGCTCGCCGCGCGGCCGGCCACCCGCACGCGCACCTCGGCCGGCTCGCCATGAGCGGCCGGCGTGGCGTCGCCATACAGCGCATCGACGCCGATCAGGTCGAAGCGCAACTCGGTGGCCGCGACGCCGGTCAGCGCCAGCCGCTCGCGGACGATGTCGAGCGCGAGGCGCGCGCGCTCACGCGCGCCCGGGCCGCCGTACGAGATCTGGCCTTCGCCGATGTACCCGTCGACATAAGCGACCGACACCTTCAGCGTATCGGGCCGCGCGGCGCCGCGCCCGCCCGTCACGCGCACGCGGTCGATCGCGTCCTCGGCAACGGCGACCCGCGTGAAATCGGCGACGACATCGGGCTGCAGATAGCGCGCCGGATCGTGAATCTCGTAAAGCAGCTGTTCCTTGCAGGTCGCCGCGCTCACGCGGCCGCCCGCATGCGGCACCTTCGTGATCGTGACCGAGCCGTCGGCCGCGACTTCGCCGATCGGGAAGCCGAGCCGCGCGAGGTTCGGCACGTCCTTGTAGCCGGGATCCGCGAAATAGCCGCCCGTCACCTGCCCCGCGCATTCGAGCAGATGGCCGACGACGGTCGCCTGCCCGAGCGTGTCCCAGTCGTCCATTCGCCAGCCGAACGCGTGGATCAGCGGCGCGGCGAACAGCGACGGATCGGCGACGCGCCCGGTCAGCACGACGTCCGCGCCGGCCGCGAGCGCGTCGACGATCGGCGCGGCGCCGAGATACGCATTCGCGGACACGATGCGGTCGCGATACGCGGCGACTTCGTCGCCCGATTCCTCGAAGCGGAACGCCCCGCGCAGCACGACATCGCGCACGTCGTCGCCTTCGACCGCCGCGACCTTCAGCCCCGCGATGCCGAGCGACCGCGCGATCTGCGCGGTGCGCCGCGCCGCCGCGCGCGGGTTCGCGGCGCCCATGTTCGACACGATGCGCACGTGTTTCGCCGCGGCGACCGGCAGCACCGCATGCATCCGCGCGTCGAGCAGCGGATCGTAGCCGAGCGTCGGATCCTGACGTCGTGCCTGCTGCGCGATCGCGATCGTACGCTCGGCCAGGCATTCGAAGACGAGATAGTCGAGTTGCCCGTGTTCGGCGAGTTCGACCGCGGGCTCGATCCGGTCGCCCGAGTAGCCGGCGCCCGCGCCGATGCGCACGCGCCGTTCAGGTTGCTTTGCTGTCATGTCGGTACCGTGTCCCGGCGGGCGCGCCGCCGGCGAAAATCAAAAGATGCCCAGCACGACGCATGCGATCGTCATCACGATCGAGGCGCCGAACAGCAGCGGAAACGTGAACTTCTGGTGCTCGGCCAGCTCGATGCCGCACAGGCCGACGACGAGGAACGTCGCGGGCGTCAGCGGACTGACCGGGAACCCCGTCGTCATCTGGCCGAGCAGCGCGGCCTGTCCGACCTGGACGGCCGGCACGCCCAACTGGCCGGCCACTTCCGCGATCACCGGCAGCACGCCGAAGTAGAACGAATCGGGGTCGAACAGCATGCTGAGCGGCATCGATGCGAGGCCGAGCACGACCGGAATGTGGCCGGCCATCGACGGCGGCACGAAGCCGACCGCCGCCTGCGCCATCGCCTTCAGCATCCCGCTGCCCTGCATGATCCCGGTGAACACGCCGGCCGCGAGCAGGATGCCGGCCATCATCAGCGCGGCGCGCGCATGCGCATCGATGCGCTTGCGCTGCATGTCGACGTCCGGATAATTCACCATCAGCGCGATGCACAGCCCGACCATGAACATGATCGCGGGCGGGATCTTCTCGCCCATCACGACCATCGTGCCGAGCACGACGAGCGTCAGCACGAGGTTGAACCAGAACAGGTGCGGCCGGCGCAACGCCTGCTCGTCGGGCGTCAGCTCGCGCTTCGGCAACGGGATCGACGGGTCGTCGCGCGACAGGCCGAGCCGCTTCTCCTCGCGCCGCCCGAGCCAGTACGCGACGCCGAACACGAACACGAGCCCGATCGCCTGTACCGGGATCAGCGGATTGAACAGCGCCGACACCGGCAGGTGCAGCGACGCCGATGCGCGGATCATCGGTCCCGTCCACGGCAGGAAGTTGATGCCCGCGGCCATCGACACGGCGGCGGCCAGGACGCGCCGGTCCATCTTCAGCCGGTCGTACAGCGGCAGCACGGCCGGAATCGTCACGAGGAAGCAGACGGCGCCCGAGCCGTCGAGGTGGATCAGCAGCGCGAGCAGCGTCGTGCCCATCACGATGCGGGTCGGCCGCGTGCCGACCGCGCGCAGGATCCGGTCGATGATCGGGTCGAGCGTGCCGGCGTCGGTGATCGTCCCGAAATAGAGGATCGCGAACACGAACATCCCGACGACGGGCGCGAGGCCCTTCAGCCCGTCGACGACGAACTTGCTGGTGTGCAGCCCGAAGCCGCCGATCAGCGACGCGGCGATCGGCACGAGGATCAGCGCGACGAGCGGCGACATCCGCTTCGACAGAATCGCGGCCAGCAGCACGACGATCGTGCCAAGCCCGAGTAACGGCAGCATCCGTGTCTCCTACCTTGTCTTTTGTTGGAGACGAGCGTAAGGTCGGCGCAGCGATAGCACAATTGAAATGATTTGATCGCAGCAATCACGAACCGTTATGGATCTGAATCTCCGCGACATTCGCGCGTTCGTCACCGTCGCGCACGCCGGCAACTTCACGCGTGCGGCCGCGCGGCTGCACCTGTCGCAGCCGGCGCTGACCGTGCAGATCCGCCGGCTCGAGGAGATCGTCGGCGCGCGCCTGTTCGACCGCAACAGCCGCAGCGTCGCGCTGACGCAGACCGGACGCGAGTTGCTGCCGCTGCTGCAGCGCTCGCTCGACGACATGGAGCGCGTGCTGCGCGATGCGCGCGCGCTCGGCGAAGGCACGAGCGGCACGGTACGGCTCGCCTGCCTGCCGACCTTTGCGTCCAGCATGCTGCCGGAGCTGATCCAGGCGTTCCGGCGCGACGTGCCGCGGGCGGGCTTCGAGATCCGTGACGGCGTCGCGAGCCTCGTCACCGCGCTCGTGCGCAACGAGGAAGCCGATCTCGGCTTGACGGGCGGCGACACGTTCGACGCGTCGCTGGAGGTGCTGTACGCGGGCGCCGACCGGCTCGTCGCCGTGTGCCCGAAGGATCATCCGCTCGCGCGCAAGCGGCGCGTCGCCACCGCCGATGTCGCGGGCGTGCCGCTGGTGCTGACCGCGCAAGGGACGAGCGTGCGCAGCGTCGTCGATGCCGCGCTGGAGGCGGCCGGCTGCACGCCCGACATCGCGTGCGAGCCGACCTACATGATGACGGCCGTCGCGATGGTGCGCGGCGGCCTCGGCGTGACGATCCTGCCCGCGACCGCGCGCGAGGTGCGCGCCGAGCCCGAGCTGGTCGCGAAACCGATCGACGACCCGGCATTCGTGCGGCCGATCGCGCTCGTCACGAAGCGCGGGCGCACGCTGCCGCGCGTCGCGCAGGCGTTCGCCGAAGCGATGCTGGCGGAATTGAAAAGGCGCGCGTGAATCGCGCGCTCCGGTCGGCCCTGGCCGGTCGGCTGGCGCTTACTGCGCGTCCGGATCGACGTGCAGCGATTCGCCGATCGCATAGAAATTGCCGCCCGCGATGTAGTGCAGGCTGCGCAGCGCGGGATCGGCCGATTCGAAATACCAGTGACCGTCGCGGAACACGCGCGTGTCGGACCACGCACCGACGACTTCGCCGATGAACAGGTCGTAGGTCTGCTGGTTGTGCGGCTCGGGAATCAGCTTGCACGCGAGCCAGCCCGAGCAGCCGGCGACGAACGGCAGGTCATGCCCGTCGACGTCGAACAGCTCGACGCCCGCTTCGCGCAGCTTGGCCGGCCGCTCCGCGAGACTGTGGCTGCCGACCGCATGCGTGAGCCGCAGTTGCGCGGCCGTCGGCACCTGGATCACGAACGTGCCGCTGCGCTCGACGAGCTCGCGCGTCTTCGCGGACTTGTCGAGCACGACCGTCAGCTTCGGCGGCAGGAAGTCCAGCGCGCATGCCCACGCGGCGGCCATCACGTTGTCGACACCGTCGTGGCGGGCCGACACGAGCACGGTCGGGCCGTGGTTAAGGAGACGGTAGGCGTTCTTCAGCGCCACCGGAGCGATGTGACTGTCCATACGTGTTCCTTGGAGAACGGCGCGCGCGGACGGATGCCGTGCGGCGCGGCATCGGCCTGCGCACCTGCGCGCGTGCCGGAGGCCGCATTCTCGCACCCAAATTCAATCGGCGCTGACGGCGCCGCCGGTCACTTCGCGAACAGCTGGCCGATATCGCGGAACGCCTTGAATTCGAGCGCATTGCCGCACGGATCGAGCAGGAACATCGTCGCCTGTTCGCCGACCTGCCCCTGGAACCGCACGTACGGCTCGATCACGAAGGTCACGCCGAACGCGCGCAGGCGCTCGGCCAGCGCCTCCCAGCTCGGCCAGTCGAGCACGATCCCGAAATGCGGCACCGGCACGTCGTGACCGTCGACCGGATTCGTATGCGCGCCGTCCTGCGACGCGGTCTTCGGATGCTCGTGAATCACGAGCTGGTGCCCATAAAAGTCGAAATCGACCCACTGCGCGCTCGAACGCCCTTCCGCCAGCCCGAACACTCGGCCATAGAAATCGCGTGCGGCCGACAGGTCGTAGACCGGAATCGCCAGGTGAAACGGGGAAAGACTCATGGTTGCCTCGTGGGGAAACGCTCGCGTGGCGCGAGGACGGCACCATGGTAGACAAGGTCGAGCAAAAATTAAATCAATATATACTTTCGCGATTCACAAACGGAATTGATGAATGATCCGCGAGCTGAAAACCCTCGTCGCCGTCGCCCGGGAAGGCACGTTCGCCGCCGCCGGCAACCGCATCGGGCTCACGCAGGCAGCCGTCAGTGCGCAGATGCAGCGGCTCGAGGCCGAGCTCGGCTTCGCGCTGTTCGACCGGCAAGGCCGGTCGGCGCGGCTCAACGAGATGGGCCATCACGTGCTCGACCAGGCGCAGGCGCTGCTCGGCCTGTACGACAACCTGAGCTCGACGGCGCCCGGCTCGCCGGCCGCCGTGCGCGTGACGATCGGCGCGATCGCATCGGTGCAGAGCGCGCTGCTGCCGGCCGCGCTGGCCGATTTCCATCGCCGGCATCCCGCATGCCGGACACGCGTGATCCCGGGGCTGTCGATCGAGCTGGTGAACCGGGTCGATGCGGGCGAGATCGACATGGCCGCCATCATCCGCCCGCCGTTTTCGCTGCAGAGCGACCTGCACTGGACGACCCTCGCGCAGGAACCGTTCCGGCTGATCGTGCCGCGCGGCGTGAAGGGCAAGGACTGGGCCGGCCTGCTCGCGAGCGAGCCGTTCGTGCGCTACGATCGCGCGTCGTTCGGCGGCCGTCAGGTCGATCGCTTCCTGCGCAAGATGCACATCGCGGTGCGTGACACCTGCGAACTCGACGAGCTCGATGCGATCGTCAAGCTGGTCGAAAACGGTGTCGGCATCGCGATCGTGCCGCAGACGGCCGTGTATCGCCGCTGGCCGGCCGGCGTGCGCGCGATCGACCTCGGGCCGCACACGTTCCACCGCGACATCGGGCTCGTGCACCGCGCCCGGCGCACGATGTCGGAACCGGCGCAGCAGCTGGCGCAACTGATCGAAGCCGCGTCGCGGATCAGTACGCCGCCGCGGCCTGCCTGACCGGCGCGTGGCGGCTCAACGCCGCCCGGCCGCCCAGTCGACGGCCGCGTCGAACAGCGCGACGCCGGCCGGCGACAGGTTCGCGAACGTATCGTTGTCGAGGAAGAACATCACGCGGCGCGCCGGCGCGAGCGCTTCGTAGTCCATCGTCGCGCCCTTCTCGTACGAGAAGATCGCGGCCTTGTCGGGCTGCCCGTACACGGTCGCGATCGTGATCGCGCCGAGCCCCGGCTTGCCCCAGCTCATCGGCGCCTGCTTGCCGTACACGTTGGTGGCGCCGGCCGGCAAGCCGGCCGCAATCGGATGCGGTGCGTTGACGAGCCACAGGTAGCGCTCCTTGCCCGTTTCGCCGAAGTCGGCGTCGTGCCGCTTGCCCGTCATCGCGAGATCGTCGAGCAGGTCGTTTTCCCAGGTCACGAGCGGCTTGTCGAGCGTGCGCCAGCCGGGCTGCACGTTCTTCGACGACACCGTCGACGAGATCACGACGAGGTCCGCGTCGCGCGCCGCATCGGGCGTGTCCGACTCGTCGATCAGGCGCACCGCATAGCCGCGTTCGCCAAGATGCCGGCCGATGCGTTCGTCGACCTTCAGGTTCGGGCCGCGCAGCTGCACGAGCATCGCGACGCGCGTGACGGCCGCCGGTGCGTCGGCCGCGGACGCGGGAGCCGATACGCCCGCGCCCAGCGCAAGCACCGCGCCCGCGATCGCGCGCAACGCGCGGCGCCGCGCGCCGGCGGCAACGGCGCGCAGGGCGCCGGTCTTCGTCTTCAGGTTCATCGGAATGTTCTCCATGGCCGCGCGCCGGCGCACCGGCCGCGCGGCGATTGCATGATCAGAACTGCAGCGTGGTCAGCAGCGACACCTGTCGCGCGTCGCCGATCGCGACGAAGTAGCGGTTCGCGCTCGACGGGTAGTACGTGCGGTTGAACAGGTTCTTCACGTTCAGCTGGAACGACAGCTTCTGCTTGCCGATCCGCGTGTCGTAGGTCGCGAACGCGTCGGCGAGCACGTACGACGGCAGCGTGAAACTGTTCGCCGAATCGCCGGGACGGGCGCCGACATAGCGCGCGGCCGCGCCGACGCGCAGGTCGTCGCCGCCGATCATCGTGCCGAAGTCGTAGACGGCCGCGAGCGAAGCGGTGTGGCGCGCGACGTTCCACAGCTGGTTGCCCGCATACAGCGGATCCTCGGTCGTCTTCGCGTCGATGTACGCATAACTCGCGATCACGTTCACGCGTTCGCCGATCCTGCCCGACACGTCGAGCTCGACACCGCGCGAGCGCGCCTTGCCCGACGTGCGCCAGTCGGTCAGCTTCGTCGCGTCGTTGTACTGCGACACGAGCACGTTCTTCTTGTCGATGTTGAACAGCGCAAGCGTGCCCGTCATCCCGCCCGGCAGGTCGAGCTTGCCGCCTACTTCCCATGCGGTCGCCTCCTCGGGCGGCGTCGAGCCGTCGATCATGTAGCCCGACGCCATCGGCGCGATCGACGACGACGGCTTCAGCGACTGCGAGTAGCTGCCGTACAGCGAGAACGTGTCGGTCCATTTGTAGACGACGCCCGCGCGCGGCAGCCACTTCGAGCCGCTCAGGTCGGTGTTCGCCTTGAACGGCCGGCCGCGCCCCGCGACCTGGTTGTACGTGATGTAGCGCAGGCCGCCCGACACGATCCACTTGTCGGTGAGGTGAACGGTATCCTGGAAGAACGCGGACGCATCGTGCAGCGTGTCGGTCTGGTCGCTGTCGCTCGCGGACACCGTGCTCGACGGCGGCAGCAGCCCGTACACCGGATCGATGTAGCTGAACGGCGTCTTCACGGCCTGGCGCAGCATGTCCTTGCGATAGATGCGGCGGTATTCGGTATCGAAGCCGACCTGCACGTCGTGACGCATCCCCGCGAGCGTCAGCTTGCCGTTCACGTAGCCGACTCCGTAGCTGTCGGTGCTGAGCGAGCCGTGCGTCGCATCGTTGCTGCGCGTCATCGTGCCCTTCACCGGGTCGACGCCGGTCGTGCGCAGCTGGTTCGCGTCGTAGGTCTCGCGGTTGTAGCTGTAGCCGAAATGCGCGCTCCAGTCCGCGTTGAACTGGTGATCGACCGTCAGCTGGGCGAGATGCGATTCGCCGTCCATGTTGTTGAACGGCTCGTCGATGCGCCGCCGCGCGGGAATGTCGAGCGGCGCATTGGTGCGCGGATCGAGCGCGGTGCCGCGATCGAACGGCGTATGGAACTTGCGGTACTGGTAGGAGAGCGCGACCTGCGTGTCGCGGCCGCACCACGCGAGCGACGGCGCGACGAAGGTCTGCCGGTTCTCGCCGAAGTTGCGCCAGTACTGCTCGTTCGACTGGTCGACGATCAGCCGGTAAGCAAGCCGCGAATCGCCGATCGGCCCGGTCGAATCGAACGTCGCACCGCCGCCGTTCTTGCCGTGTCCGAACGTCGATGCGCCGAGCGAAATCGCGTTGTAGCGCGCGAGCTGCGGCTGCTTGGTGACGACGTTGATCATCCCGCCCGGATCCATCAGCCCGTACAGCAGCGACGTCGGGCCCTTCAGCACCTCGACGCTGTCGACCGCCGCGTTGAACGCGCGACCCTGCACGAGCGGCATGCCGTTCTGCATGATCGAGCCGTCGCGGTTGCCGCCGAAGCCGCGCTTCATGATCGTGTCCTGCGTGCCTGCAAGCGTGTTGCCCTGCGTGATGCCGCTCACGTTGCCGAGCGCGTCGTCGAGATTGCGCGGACGCTGGTCGCGCAACACCTGCGCGGGCACGATGTTGACGGACTGCGCGGTGTCGAGCAGTGGAATGTCCGAGCGCAGCACGCCCGCTTCCTTCGGCGCGCGATAACTTTCGGCGCGCAACGCACTCGTGCGCACGTTGATCGCCGGCAGCTCGGCGGCCAGTGCGACGCCGGCCGCCACGGTTCCGGCCGCCGAACCGTCCGCGCGCATCAGCGTGTAGCCGCCGCCCGGCTGGCGCAGCGCGACGAGCCCCGTGCCGGCCAGCAGGCGATCGAACGCGCCGTCGATGTCGAACCGGCCGTGCACGCCGCCGCTCGTCAGACCGGCCGTCAACTCGGCCGGAAACGCGAGCAGGATGCCCGCGTCGCGCCCGAACCGGTTCAGCGCGGCCTCGAGCGGGCCGGCCGGAACGTCGAACGCGCGGCGCGGCGCACGCTGTGCCGCGGGCGCCGCGTCGGCGTCGGTGTCGGCCAGCGCGGGCAGCGGCAGCAGCGCCGACAGCAGGACCGCACTGGCAAGTCGGCGCGCAAGACGGCCCGGCGCGACCGCGCGCGGCAGATGACGGGCGGGCGCCGGACGGCGCCGATACGTGAGACGGATGGAAACCATGAGCGGAGAGTCGGTGGACGATGGGCCAATGCAGCTTTCAATACCCATGTCACGCGAACCGCGAAAAACAGCTCAAGCCGGCGGAAATTTTTGTCGATGCGCTCACGAACCGGCCGGCACGACCGTCGCCCAGTAGCGGGTCAGGTAGTGGACGTCGATCGGCAGCGTCGCCTTCAGCGTGTCGAGCACGCGCGCGGGATCGTCGAGCGGATAGGTGCCCGATACGCGCAGGTCGGCCACGGCCGCATCGCAGCGCAGGCTGCCGCGCCGATAGCGGTCGAGCTCGGCGACGAGATCGGCCAGCCGCATGCGCGACGCGACCAGCATGCCGCCCGTCCATGCGGACGCATGCGGATCGAGCGGCGCCGGCGCGCCGATCGCATCGCGCGTGAAATCCGCCCCCTCTCCCGCCGCGATCACGCGCATGCCGGCCGTCGCGCCGGCCGGCTGCACGCGCACCGCGCCGGCGAACACCTCGAGGCGGGTCGCACCGTCGCGCTGCCGTACCGCGAAGCGCGTGCCGAGCGGCTGCAACTCGCCTTGCGCGGTCGCGACGACGAGCGGCCGCGCGGGCTCGCGATCGTCATGGCCGCTCGTCACCATGACCGTGCCGCGCAACAGGCGCAGGTGGCGCGTCGTGTCGTCGAAATGCACGTCGAGCGCCGTGTCGGTATCGAGCACGACGACCGTGCGATCCGCGAGTGTCACCGTGCGCCGCTCGCCGACCGCCGTGCGCAGGTCGGCCGGCCAGATCGCCGCGCGCCGCGCGGGCTCGGCCATCCAGGCGGCGCCGCCCGCGAACAGCAGCACGGCCAGCGTCTT
>NZ_JAAGPK010000125.1:0-24385 GCF_017104685.1 Burkholderia sp. Tr-20355
ATCAAGGCGCTGTCGGTCGGCGCCAGCGCGGAAGTCGGCAACGTCTGGTCGAGCGGCCAGCAGATCGGCGGCGGTGCGCTCAAGCAGAGCTATACGTTCTTCACGAGCCTGTCGACCGCGTTCGGGCGGCGGCGGGTTCGGTGGCCGGCAGCGGCTGCGCGGCGACCGTGCAGCACCAGAAGGCGACGAGCGTCGTGCAGAGCGGGCGCACCCGCGCCCAGCGGGAGGAAACGGTCGCTGTCATGGTGGAAATACCTGGCGTGATCGGGCGTCTGAGGCCTGCCGGGAGCAGGCAAGACCGAGAGATTACCGTGTTTTACAGGCGCAACGCGAGCGGCCGTTTCGGAGTCCGATGCCCGCGAAGTGTCATTTTCGGCAAATTCGCCGCGAAAAAATCATCGGAATTGCCTAAAGTATCGGAACGATTTGCCGCTAAGCTCGTGATGGGGCGGCACGCACGCGCCGCGACAATGCGGCGCGGCTGTCCCGGCCCGTTCGCTCACAAAGGTTTGATATGTCGACACCGCTGTTCGGAAAGTTGTTTGCGCAACCCGTTGCGATCGACCCTGGAACGGCGAGTACGCGGATTTATACGCACGAGCGCGGCGTGGTGCTGAACCAGCCGTCGGTCGTCTGCTTCCGCAAGGGCGGCGCGACCGACGCGCGGCCGACGCTCGAGGCCGTCGGCGAACTCGCGAAGGCGCTGCTCGGCCGCGAACCGGGGCATCTCGAAGCCGTGCGGCCGATGCGCCATGGCGTGATCGCCGACGCGCACGCGGCCGAACAGATGATCCGCAGCTTCATCGACATGTCGCGCACCCGGTCGCGCTTCGGCCGCCGTGTCGAGGTCACGCTGTGCGTGCCGTCCGACGCGACGGCCGTCGAGCGCCGCGCGATCCGCGAAGCCGCGTTCGCGGCCGGCGTATCGGACGTCGAACTGATCGAGGAGTCGCTCGCGGCCGGGCTCGGCGCCGGCCTGCCGGTCACCGAGCCGGTCGGCTCGATGGTCATCGACATCGGCGGCGGGACGACCGAAGTCGCGGTGATCGCGCTCGGCGGCATCGTCTACCGCGAGGCGATCCGCGTGGGCGGCAGCCAGTTCGACGCGGCGATCGTCAATCATGTCCGTAACCTGTATGGCGTGCTGCTCGGCGAGCAGACGGCCGAGCACGTGAAGAAGACGATCGGCTCGGCCACCAGCGCGGTGCCGCGCACGTCGACGCGCGCGGTCGGGCGCGGCATCGGCGACGGCTTGCCGCGCTCGGTCGAGCTGTCCAACCATGACGTCGCGGACGCGCTGGCCGCGCCGCTCAAGCAGGTGATCGGCGCGGTGAAGTCGGTGCTGGAAAACGCGCCGGCCGAACTCGTGACCGACATTGCCCATCGCGGCGTGGTGCTGACGGGCGGCGGCGCGTTGCTCGCCGACCTCGAACGCCTGCTGTACGACGAGACGGGGCTGGTCGCGCGGATTGCCGACGAACCGGCCACCTGCGCGGTGCGCGGCGCCGGCGAGGCGATGGGGCGGCTGTCGATGTGTCCGGTCGATTGAGCCGGGCCAGGGGCGCCCGGGCATCGTTGCGCGGTGCGGACCGTCACATTCTTTCGATCTCCCTGTTGCCGGCGCGTATCGCCGGTCATCGTGCCGACCGGCCGCTGATCGTCCGGCATCGGTTCGCCGTGCGGCCATGCGCGAGCGTGTCGTGCCGGCGCGTTGCGCCCATCCAGGGCCGGGCCGTCCGAAACGGCCGATACACCTGACGACCCGAGAGACCGACCACCTTGAAATATCGAACCAGACGGAGCCTTGCGGCCCGAGCGGGCCGCCTGCTTGCCGTGTTTGCGTGCCTCTGGAGCGCGGCGGCCGTTGCGATCGTCGCGTACGGGATGCGCATGCCGGGCGAACCGGCCGATGTCGCCGTGATCTTCGGCAACGCACTCGACGAGACGGGCGCGCCGAAGCCCGTGCTCGCGGCCCGGCTCGATGTCGGCGTGCGCTGTTACCGCGCGGGGCAGTGTCCGGCGTTCCTGGTCAGCGGCGCGATCGACGGTCCCGGGCTGAACGAGGCGACGGCCATGCGCGACTATCTCGTCGCGCGCGGCGTGCCGGCCGACCGGATCGCCGTCGACGACCAGGGCGACAACACGCTCGCGACCGCGCAACACACGCTCGCTTACATGCAGGCGCACCACGTGTCGCGCGTGCTGATCGTCAGCCAGTACTATCACCTCGCGCGGGCGAGGCTCGCGTTCGAGCGCGTCGGCATCGCGCGCGCGAACATCTCCGCCGCGTATCCGCATCGCTTCCAGTGGCGCGATGTCTATTCGAGCTGGCGCGAGGTGCCGGCTTACGCGATGTATGCGGTGCGGTTGTGGGCGAATCCCGACGCGCAGCCGCGGTCGTTCCGGCCGATGCTTTATCTGATGAGCCTGTTTTCGTAACGCGCGCGCCGCGGGGCGAACGCTTCGGGTGCACGCGGTTCCGTTTTTTCTTCCGGTTTTCCTGTCCTTTTCTCTCCCCCCGGCACGGGATGTATTCGCCGCGTGGCAAGCGATAACGATTCGCATTGCAGTTTGAACGCAGGGGCGAAAATCGAAGCAATTTGGCCGGTTGCCTGAAAATCAGGGTTTATTTGATTGTTAAGTAAGCGCTGATTTTCAGTTCTACAATTTCGATAATTAAAATACTGCGCTGCGGAATTCATATACCTTGAATCGAAGTTGCGCATCAGCGTTTTCGCTGATGCGGTGATTCCGTTATTTTTGCGAAAAATCAAATCGGAAAGACGAAAAACATGCGTAACGTCGTGGCCGGACATCTTGCGGTGGGTAAAAAATACAGGCTCGCTATCCCTTGATCTGATGGGTAAACATCGACTGGAAAACGGTTTGAGTTTGATATAGCCTTGTCTGACAAAAGCAGGGTAGTAATCAAATAAACCAGAAAGTCGCTGCAGAAAAACAGGGGCCGCCATCATGTCATTCGACTAGTCTTGCGTCTGCAATCCCGAATCCGGGCTGATTGAAAATCAGCCATGAATAAACCGGCGTCGCATCGCGACCGCCGGGGCGGACGCTTTTGTCCGTGATTTTCTGCTGCGCGCCGTCCGGTGCGGCCGAAATACCGCAATACCCATATCAAAAACCAAAGCTAAAAACGAGGGAAAGCATGAACCTTGCGCGTTCGAAAAAAGCCGGTGAGCCGTTTCCGAGACTGCTGTTGCCCACGGGCGTTTTCCTGGCATTGTCCGGCGCGGGTATCGTGCCTGCCCATGCGGTCTGCAGCACGGCGGGCACGACGGTGACCTGCTCCGGCGTCGCGAATCCGCTGGCGCCCAGTTATGCGAACGGCGCGAACAACCTGCACGCGACGGTCAACCCGGGCGCGAGCGTGGGCGTGCTGCTCGGCGTCGGCGGTACCGCGTTGTCGCTGACGGGCAACAACAACACGCTGACCAACAACGGCACGATCGACCCGTCCGCGCTCGGTTCGGGGCTCGGCGTGCTGTCGAGCGGCGCGGTGGTCGGCAATGCGTCCGCGAGCAACACGACCGTCACCAACAACGGCACGATGAACGGCACGACCGGCGTGGCGATCAGCGGCGTGACGGGCATGGCGCTGTCGGTCCAGAACGGCACGGGCGGGACGTCGACCATCACGAACACCGGCACGATCGGGTCCAATCCGCTGGTCGGCGCGACCCTCTCCGGCGCGGATGCGCCCGTGGTCGCCGCGTACGGCGGCGGCACGGTCAACATGTCGAACAGCGGCACGATCAACGGCCGCGTGTCGCTTGGCACGAACGGCACTCCCGGGCAGGGCAACACGTTTACCAACTCGGGCACGATCAACGGCGGCGTGTCGATGGGCGCGAACAGCAACAATACGTTCAATGCCGTGACGGGCTCGTCGGTCAACACGGCGGGCGGCACCGGCGGCGCGTTCAACATCACCGTCGGCCCGGTCACGATCGGCGTCGCGGCGACGGGTGTCGTCGATGGCGGCGCGGGCGGCAACAACACGCTCAACCTGCAGCAGGGCACCAGCGCGAACGGCACGATCGCGGCCAACAACTACATCAACTTCAATCACCTGAACGTCCAGAACGGCAACTGGACGATCAACGGCGCGTCGACCGCGCAGGACGCGACGCTGGCGGGCGGCGTCGCGATCATCAACAACAATGGATCGCTCGGCACCGGTAACGTCACGGCCACCGGCGGCGCGCTGCAGGCAGGTGCGGCGGGGCTCGACGTCTCCAACAACGTGACGCTCGGTGCGGGCGGGCTGACGGTGCAGGGCGCGACCGGGCTCGCGCTGTCGGGCACGGTGTCGGGTGCCGGCGCGCTGACGAAGAACGATGGCGGCACGCTGACGCTGTCGGGCGCGAACACCTATGCGGGCGGCACGAACCTGAACGCCGGCGGCCTGGTGCTCGGCAACAACGCGGCGCTCGGCACGGGCGCGCTGAACGTCAACGCATCGGCGTCGCTCGACACGAGCGCGAGCGTGACGCTCGGCAATACGGTGAATCTCGCCAACGGTGCGGCGCTGACGGTCGGCGGCAGCAACGATCTCGGGCTGGCCGGCGCGATCAACGGAAACGGCGGCCTCGTGAAGAACGGCGCGGCGACCACGACGCTGACCGGCGTGAACACGTACACGGGCGACACGACCATCAGCGGCGGCACGCTTGCGCTGAGCGGCGCCGGCAGCCTGGCGTCGACCGGGACGGTCAGCCTGACCGGGGCGGGCGCGGCGCTCGACGTGAGCGGCGCCTCGGGCGCGCGGACGATCGGCGCGCTGGCGGGGGCGGCCGGGACGAGCGTGAACCTCGGCGGCAATTCGCTGACGCTCAACGGCAGCATCAATGCAACCTATGCCGGCACGATCGGCGGTGCGGGCAGCGTGACGCTGTCGGGTACGGGCACGCAATCGCTGACGGGCACGAACGTGTACACGGGCGGCACCAACCTGAACGGCGGCAACGTTGTCGTCGGCAGCAATACGGCGCTCGGCAGCGGTGCGGTGAACGTGAACGGCTCGTCGTCGCTCGATGCGACCGCCAGCGTATCGCTGGCGAACGGCGTCAACATCGCGACGGGCACCACGCTGACGCTCGGCGGCAGCACGTCGCTCGGTCTGGGCGGCACGATTTCGGGCGGCGGCGGTCTCGTGAAGAACGGTGCGGCGACCACGACGCTTTCCGGCGCGAACACCTACACGGGCGGCACGACGCTGAACGCCGGCGGCCTGGTGCTCGGCAACAACACGGCGCTCGGCACGGGCGCGCTGAGCGTCGGCGGCGCGGCGACGCTCGACACGAATGCGAACCTGTCGGTGGCCAACGCGATCGATCTCGGCACGGGGGCGACGCTGACGCTCGGCGGCAGCAATGCGCTCGGGCTGAGCGGCGCGATTTCCGGCACGGGGGCGCTCGTGAAGGACGGTGCGGCGACGACGACCCTGACCGGCGCGAATACCTATACGGGCGGCACGACGATCAACGCCGGTACGCTGGCGATCGGCGCGGGCGGCAGCCTGTCGTCGACGGGCGCGGTGAACCTGGTCAATCCGGGCGCCACGCTCGACATCAGCGCGGGCGGTGCACAGTCGATCGGCGCACTGTCGGGCGGCGTCGGCACGAGCGTGAGTCTCGGCGGCAGTGCGCTGACGCTGGGCGGCACCGCCAGCGGCACGTTCGGCGGCGTGATCGGCGGCACCGGCAGTCTGACGCTGTCGGGCACCGGCACGCAGACGCTGAACGGCGCGAATGCATACTCCGGCGGCACGAACCTGAACAGCGGCAGCCTCGTCCTCGGCAACAACGGGGCGCTCGGCTCCGGCACGCTGAATGTCGGCGGTGCGGCGACGCTCGACACGAACGCGAGCCTGTCGGTCGGCAACGCAGTCAACCTCGGCGCGGGCGCGGCACTCACGCTGGGCGGCAGCAACACCCTCACGCTGGGCGGCGCGATTTCCGGTGCGGGCAGCCTCGTGAAGAACGGCGCGGCGACCACGACGCTGACCGGCGCGAACACGTACACGGGCGGCACGACGATCAATGCCGGCACGCTGGCGGTCGGTGCGGGCGGCAGTCTCGCATCGACCGGCGCGATGAACCTCGCGAATGCCGGCGCGACGCTGGACTTGAGCGCCGCGACGGGCGGGCAGACGCTCGGCGCGCTGTCGGGTGTCACGGGAACGAACCTCAATCTCGGCGGCAACGCGCTGACGCTGGGCGGCACCGCGAGCGGCACGTTCAGCGGCGCGATCGGCGGCACCGGCAGCCTGACGCTCGCCGGCACCGGTACGCAGACGCTGAACGGCGCGAGCACCTATTCGGGCGGCACGAACCTCGACAGCGGCGGCCTGGTGCTCGGCAACAACACGGCGCTCGGCACGGGCGCGCTGAGCGTCGGCGGCGCGGCGACGCTCGACACGAATGCGAACCTGTCGGTGGCCAACACGATCGATCTCGGCACGGGTGCGACGCTGACGCTCGGCGGCAGCAATGCGCTCGGGCTGAGCGGCACGATTTCCGGCGCGGGTGCGCTCGTGAAGGACGGTGCGGCGACGACGACCCTGACCGGCGCGAACACCTATACGGGCGGCACGACGATCAACGCCGGCACGTTGGCGGTGGGCGCGGGCGGCAGCCTCGCGTCGGCCGGCGCGATGAACCTCGCGGGTGCCGGCGCGACGCTCGATCTGAGCGCCGCGACGGGCGCGCAAACGCTCGGCGCACTGTCGGGCGTCGCGGGGACCCACCTCAACCTCGGCGGTAACGCACTGACGCTGGGCGGCACCGCCAGCGGCACGTTCGGCGGCGTGATCGGCGGCACGGGCGGCGTGACGCTGTCCGGCACCGGCACGCAGACGTTGACGGGCGCAAACACCTACACGGGCGGCACGACCATCAACGGCGGCAGCACACTCGCACTCGGGGCGGGCGGCAGCCTGGCGTCGACCGGCTCGGTGAATCTGGCCAGCGCGGGCGCGACGTTCAACCTGGGCGGCGCGACGGGCGCGCAGACGATCGGCGCATTGACCGGTGCGGCCGGCACGAACGTGAACCTGGGCGGCAACGGGTTGACGCTGAGCGGGGCGGGCAACCACACGTTCGGCGGCGCGATCGGCGGCACCGGCGGCCTGACGCTGGCCGGCGCGGGCACGCAAACGCTGACGGGTGCGAATACCTACACGGGCGGCACGACGATCGGCGGCGGCAGCACGCTCGCACTCGGCGCGGGCGGCAGCCTCGCGGCGACGGGGGGCGTGAATCTTGCAGCCCCGGGTGCGACGTTCGATGTGAGCGGTGCGACGGGCGCGCAGACGATCGGCGCGCTGACCGGCGCGGCCGGCACGAACGTGAGCCTCGGCGGAAATGCGCTGACGCTGAACGGCAGCGGCAACAACACGTTCGGCGGTGCGATCGGCGGCACCGGCAGCGTGACCTTCGCCGGCTCGGGCACGCAAACGCTGACGGGGGCGAACACGTACACGGGCGGCACGACGATCGACGGCGGCAGCACGCTCGCACTCGGTGCGGGCGGCAGCCTCGCGGCGGGCAGCACGGTGAATCTCGCGGGCACGGGGGCCGCGTTCGACGTGAGCGGCGCGACGGGCGCACAAACGCTCGGGGCGCTGACCGGCACGACCGGCACGAACGTGAATCTCGGCGGGAATGCACTGACGCTGAACGGCAGCGGCAACAGCACGTTCGGCGGTGCGATCGGCGGCACGGGCGGCGTGACGCTCGCGGGCACCGGCACACAGACGCTGACGGGCGCGAACACGTACACGGGCGGCACGACCATCAACGGCGGCAGCACACTCGCACTCGGCGCAGGCGGCAGTCTCGCGGCAACGGGTGCCGTGAACCTCGCGGGCACGGGTGCGACGTTCAATCTGAGCGGCGCATCGGGCGCGCAGATGGTTGGTCCGCTCACCGGTGTGGCCGGCACCATCGTGAGTCTCGGCGCGAATGCGCTGACGCTGAACGGCAGCGGCAACAACACGTTTGGCGGCACGATCGGCGGGACGGGCGGCGTGACGTTCGCCGGTACCGGTACGCAGACGCTGACGGGGGCGAACACGTATACGGGCGGCACGACGATCAACGGCGGCAGCACGCTGGCGCTGGGGGCGGGCGGCAGTCTCGCATCGGGCAGTGCGGTGAATCTCGCGGGCACGGGGGCCACGTTCGACGTGAGCGGCGCGACGGGCGCACAAACGCTCGGGGCGCTGACCGGTACGACCGGCACGAACGTGACGCTCGGCGCGAATGCGCTGACGCTGAACGGCAGCGGCAACAACACGTTTGGCGGCACGATCGGCGGCACGGGCGGCGTGACGCTGGCCGGGACGGGCACGCAGACGCTGACGGGCGCGAACACGTACACCGGTGGCACGACGATCGACGGCGGCAGCACGCTGGCGCTGGGGGCGGGCGGCAGTCTCGCATCGACCGGCGCGGTCAACCTCGCCGGCACGGGCGCGACGTTCAACCTGAGCGGCGCATCGGGCGCGCAGACGATCGGCTCGCTGGCCGGTGCAACTGGCACGAACGTGAACCTCGGCGCGAACGCGCTGACGCTGAACGGCAGCGGCAACAGCACGTTCGGCGGCGCGATCGGCGGCACGGGCAGCGTGACGGTGGCCGGTGCGGGCACGCAGACGCTGACGGGCGCGAACACGTACACCGGTGGCACGACGATCAACGGCGGCAGCACGCTGGCGCTCGGCACGGGCGGCAGCCTCGCATCGACCGGCTCGGTGAATCTGGCAGGCACCGGCGCGACGTTCAACCTGAGCGGCGCGTCGGGCGCGCAGACGATCGGCACGTTGACCGGCGCGGCCGGCACGAACGTGAGCCTCGGCGCGAACGCGCTGACGTTGAACGGCAGCGGCAACGGCACGTTCGGCGGCGTGATCGGCGGCACGGGCGGCCTGACGCTCGCGGGCACCGGCACACAGACGTTGACGGGCGCGAACACCTACACGGGTGGCACGACGATCAACGGCGGCAGCACGTTGGCGCTGGGTGCGGGCGGCAGTCTCGCATCGGGCAGCACGGTGAATCTCGCGGGCGCAGGTGCAACGTTCAACCTGAGCGGCGCATCGGGCGCGCAGACGATTGGCGCGCTGACCGGCGCGGCCGGCACGAACGTGACGCTCGGCGCGAATGCGCTGACGCTGAACGGCGGCGGCAACAACACGTTCGGCGGTGCGATCGGCGGCACGGGCGGCGTGACCTTCGCCGGCACCGGCACACAGACGCTGACGGGCGCCAACACCTACACGGGCGGCACGACGATCAACGGCGGCAGCACGCTGGCGCTCGGCGCGGGCGGCAGTCTCGCATCGACCGGTGCGGTGAATCTCGCCGGCGCGGGTGCGACGTTCGACGCGAGCGGCGCGACAGGCGCGCAGACGATCGGCACGCTGACCGGCGCGGCCGGCACGAACGTGACGCTCGGCACGAATGCGCTGACACTGAACGGCGGCGCGAGCGGCACGTTCGGCGGGACCATCGGCGGCGCAGGCGGCGTGACGGTGGCCGGTGCGGGCACGCAGACGCTGACGGGCGCGAACACGTACACCGGTGGCACGACGATCAACGCAGGCAGCACACTCGCACTCGGTGCGGGCGGCAGCCTCGCATCGACGGGCGCGGTGAATCTCGCCGGCGCGGGTGCGACGTTCGACGCGAGCGGCGCATCGGGCGCGCAGACGGTCGGCGCGCTGTCGGGCGCGGCCGGCACGAACGTGAATCTCGGCAGCAACGCGCTGACGTTGAACGGCAGCGGCAACAGCACGTTCGGCGGCACGATCGGCGGCTCGGGCGGCGTGACGGTGGCGAGCGGCACGCAGGTGCTGACCGGCGGCAACACGTACACGGGCGGCACCACGATCGCGGCCGGCGGCACGCTGCAGCTCGGCAACGGCGGCACGTCGGGCAGCGTGGCCGGCAACGTCGTCGACAACGGGGCGCTGGTCGTCAATCAATCCGGCAACGTGACGATCGCGAGCGTGCTGTCCGGCACCGGTTCGCTGACGCAGGCCGGCAGCGGGCAACTGACGCTGACGGGCACGAACACGCTGAGCGGCCCGACCACGGTCAGCGCGGGCACGCTTGCCGTCAACGGTTCGCTCGGCCAGTCGAACGTCACCGTGCAGAGCGGCGCGACGCTGACGGGCACCGGCACGGTCGGCGGCCTCGTGGTGCAGGGCGGCGCGACGGCGGCCGCCCCGCAGCCGGGCGCGGCGCTGAACGTGGGCGGCAACGTCACGTTCCAGCCGGGTTCGACGTTCCAGGTCGCGGCGGCGCCGCAGCAAAGCGGCAGCCTCGCGGCGGGCGGCACGGCGACGCTGAACGGCGGCACCGTGCAGGTGATCGCGAACCAGAGCGGCTACCAGCCGAGCACGACCTACACGATCCTCACGGCGGCGTCGGGCGTGCAGGGCACCTTCAGCCAGGTGAGCGCGAACTACGCGTTCCTGATGCCGACGCTCAGCTACGATCCGGGCCATGTGTACCTGCGGCTCGTCGAGAACGGCACGTCGCTGCCCGACGTCGCGACGACGCCGAACCAGCGTTCGGTCGCGGCCGCGCTCGGCGGGCTCGGGGCCGGCAACCCGCTGTACGACGCGGTGCTGACGACCGACGCGCCCACCGCGCGGCGCGCGTACGGGCTGCTCGACGGCGAACTGCAGGCGAGCCTGAAGAGCATGCTGCTGCTCGACAGCCGTTATGTGCGCGACGCGGTGACCGATCGTGTCCGCCAGGGCCTCGCGCCCGGGGCGGGGCCGCTTGCCGCGCTGTCGTCGGGCGGCGCCGCGCTGTGCGGCGACAACACGGCCGGCGCGGTCGCCCCGATGCTGCCGCCGGAACGCCGGATCGGTTCGCGCGAGGGCTGCTACGGCGGCACGCCTTATCAGCCGGTCGTCTGGGGGCAGGCATTCGGCGGCCGCAGCCGGCTCACCGGCGACGGCAACGCGTCGACGATCAACCGCAGCATGACGGGCTTCATCGCCGGCGCCGACATGGCACTCAACGACAAGTGGCGTGCGGGCCTGGCGGCAGGCGTCACGCACAGCTCGCTCGACAACGACCAGAGCTCGTCGGCGGCCGTGAACAGCTACTACCTGTCGCTGTATGGCGGCGCGCAGTACGGCGCGCTCGGCGTGCGCGGCGGCGCGTCGTACACGTGGTACCGGATCAACAGCGACCGTTATCCCGGCTTCGCGGGTTTCTCGGATCACGACTCGGCCGGCTACAACGCGAATTCGGCGCAGGTGTTCGGCGAAGTCGGCTACGCGCTGCCGGTCGGGCCCGTCGCGATCGAACCGTTCGCGGGCCTCGCGTATGTGAACCTGCATACCGACGGTTATACGGAAACCGGGGGCGCGTCCGCATTGCGCGCCGGCGGCGAGACGACCCACGTCGGCTTCTCGACGCTCGGCCTGCGCGCGGCGTCGCAACTCGGCGCGATCGGGAGCGGCACGTTCACCGCGCGCGGGACGGTCGGCTGGCGCCACGCGTTCGGCAACGTGCGGCCGTCGTCGGCGTTCACGTTCGCGAATGGCGGCACGTCGTTCCAGGTGTCGGGCGTGCCGATCGCGCGCGACAGCGCGGTGCTCGAAGCCGGCATCGACGCGAACATCACGAAGCGCCTGACGCTCGGCCTCACGTACAGCGGCCAGTATGGCAGCGGCGTGCGCGACAACGCGATCCTCGGCAACATCCTGTGGAAGTTCTGACCGGCAACTGACGTGCCCGCACGCGGCGCCCGCGACGACGGCAACGTCGCGGGCGCCGCGGCCGTTTCGTCGCTGCGCACGTGCCCCGTTCTGGCCTATCCTGTGCGAAACACGCGACGCGCGCCGCGCGTTGCGCCTCGACACAGGAGCATCGATGCCGAATCACGCCGAAGCCACGACGACGCAGGCGCCGCAAGTCGCGCCCGTCGCCCCGACCGCCGCGTCGGGCCCCGCCTTCATCGCGCCCGAAGCCGATCCGCAGGCGCTCGCGCGCAACAACCAGTACGTGCTGAAATCCGGCGACGCGTTCGTGGTGAGCGACGCGCTCGGCGACATCGGCGGGCATGACGACGGCCTGTTCGTCGACGACATGCGCGTGCTGTCGACGTGGCGCCTGACGTTCGGCGGCCGCGCGCCGTCGCTGCTGTCGGGCGCGACGAGCGCCGACAACGCGTCGTTCACCGCGCACCTGACGAACCGCCCGCTGCCGCCGCTCGGCGGCCACGAGACGCCCGAGGGCGTGATCCATATCGAGCGGATGCGCGTGCTCGCGGGCGACGTGCTTTACGAAGCGCTGACGCTGACGAACTACGGCGCGAGCGAGGCCGAGGTGCCGCTGTCGCTGTCGTTCGCGGCCGATTTCAAGGACATGTTCGAGGTGCGCGGCACGCAGCGCCCGAAGCGCGGCACGGTCGTTGCTCCGCGCGTCGATGCCGGCGCGGTGCGGCTGCGCTACGACGGCCTCGACCGCGTCGAGCGCAACGTGACCGTGCATTTCTCGCCGGCGCCCGACGCGCTGTCGGTCGATCGTGCCGACTACACGCTGACGATCGCCGCGCAGGCCTGCGTGTCGATCTACCTGACCGTCGATGCGACGCTCGGCCCGGCGCACGGCGAAGGGCCCGGGTGCGGCCGCGTCGCGCTGCGCACCGCGCTCGTCGGCGTGCATCGCGAGATGCGTGCGCGGCGCGAGTCGATGGCGCGCGTGAACACCGGCAATCCGCTGTTCGACGCGTGGCTCGATCGTTCGCTCGCGGATCTCGGGCTGCTGACGACGCAGCTCGATACGGGGCCCTACCCGTATGCGGGCATTCCGTGGTTCTCGACGCCGTTCGGCCGCGACGCGGTGATCACGTCGTTGCAGATGCTGTGGCTGCAGCCGTCGCTCGCGCGCGGCGTGCTGCGTTTTCTTGCCGAGCACCAGGCGCGTGAAACCTCCGCCTTCCGCGACGCGGAGCCTGGCAAGATCATGCACGAGTTCCGCCGCAGCGAGATGGCCGCGACGGGCGAAGTGCCGTTCGCGCTGTACTACGGCGGTGTCGACACGACGCCGCTGTTCATCGTGCTGGCCGGCGCCTATGTCGAACGCACCGGCGACGATGCGCTGATCGACGAGCTGTGGCCCGCGCTCGAGCGCGCCGCGCAATGGGTGATCGACAAGTGCGACCGCAATCCCTACGGACTGCTCGATTACCAGCGCACGTCGGAGCGCGGCCTCGCGAACCAGGGCTGGAAGGACAGCCACGATTCGGTGTTCCATGCGGACGGCCGTTTTCCCGACGGGCCGATCGCGCTCGTCGAAGTGCAGGCCTATGCGTGCGCGGCGCTCGATGCGATGTCGGCGTGCTCGCACCGGCGCGGCCACGCGGCCGACGCGACGCGCTACGCGTTGCGCGCGAAGGCGCTGCGCGACCAGGTCGACGCGTTGTTCTGGATGCCCGAGGGCCATTTCTACGGGATCGCGCTCGACGGCCATGGCGACCTGTGCCGCGTGTTCGCGTCGAACGCGGGGCACCTGCTCGCGTTCGGGCTGCCCGATGCCGAGCGCGGCGCGGCGATGGCCGGCGTGCTCGGCTCGACGCTGTTCCAGACGGGGTGGGGCATCCGCACGCTCGCGGCCGGGCAGCCGCGTTTCAACCCGATGGCCTATCACAACGGGTCGGTATGGCCGCACGACAATGCGCTCATCGCGCGCGGCCTGGCGCGCTACGGCGACAAGACGGCCGCGGTGAACCTGTTGCGCGCGCTGTTCGAGGCGGCGGTGAGCTTCGAGATGCGCTTGCCGGAGCTGTTCTGCGGGTTCCCGCGCCGGCGCGGCGAACCGCCGACCGCGTATCCGGTGGCCTGCCTGCCGCAGGCCTGGGCGGCCGGTGCGCCATTCATGATGCTGCAGGCATGCCTCGGTGTGAGCATCGACGCGACGCGCCACGAGGTGCGCGTCGAGCGTCCGGCGCTGCCGGAGGGCGTCGACTGGCTGCGGATCGACGCACTGCGCGTCGGCGACGAAACCGTGTCGTTGACGTTCCGCCGTGTCGACGGCCAGGTCGTCGCGGCGGCGGAGCAGCCGGGGCGGGTGAAGGTGGTCGCGGTGCTGTAGCGCCGTGCTGCACGAACGTTGCGCGATGTCGCGCCACGTTCGTGCGCAGCGGCATAGAATCGTGACATGACCCTTGAACGATGGAGGAGGTAGACGATGACGACCGACAACCGGCCCGACGACGGCGAGCACAAGCTCGAAAACCTGGAGGCGGCGGTCGACCACCTGCACAAGTCGATCGAATCGCAGAGCATCGCGGTCGGCGCGGCGAAGGGCATCCTGTTCAGCCTGATCGAAACGCTCGGCGCGCTGATCGGCGATCCCGACCTGCCCGAGCATGCGCGTTCGGGTTACGAAGCGTTGCGCGACAAGGCCAGCGAATTGCGCGGCGGGCTCGACCGGCATTGATCCACGGCGTGCGCCGACGCGAGCCGCACGGGCCGCGCCGGCGCTGCCCGATTCTGCGGATGAAGCACAAAACCCCGTGCACTCAATGAGTTAGGCGCCCGGTGCGCAGGATATCCACAAGCTTGCCAACACAATCTGTGGAGAACCGGCCGGCCTTCGGCCGCACGTGCGCTGCGCTCCCGATGTGTGCCCGGGAGGCCGTTCGAATGATGGTGCGGTGCCACACCATTGACCGGTCAAGGTCCTGATATCGAATCCCCTTGTGTATCAAGATGTTACGCGCCGGATCCGGCGGATATCCACAGGCTTGCCAACAAATTCTGTGGACAACTTGCCATCGATTGCGTCGCATGGGTTGAGTATCGGGCCCGAATGCGGCATGCGCGCGAGGCGCGTGCACAAAGGCTGCCCGATGTGTGGGTCGGAACGCAAATTCGTGCGCGATCAAGGGCTTAGGTCCCGGGTGCCCAGGATATCCACATCCTTGCCAACACTTTCTGTGGACAAGGGCGGTTGCGTTACGCGTCCGGTGTCGTGTCGGCCGCCTCGGCCACGATCCAGTCGCGAAAGAGCGTCATCGCGGGCGTCAGCGGTTTCGATTTCAGCGACGTGAGCCAGTAACCGCCCGCGCACACGTCGATGTCGAGCGGTCGCGCGAGCAGGCCGAGCTGCAGTTCGCGTGCAAACATGCAGGCCGGCGCGAGTGCGATGCCCGCACCCTGCATCGCGGCCTCGACCATCAGCCGCGACGAATCGAACACGGGCCCGTTGACCGTCCACGGCTCGAGCTGCGCGGCGTCGAACCAGCCGTGCCATTCGTCGGTGCGGTACGAGCGCAGCAGCGTTTCGTTCGCGAGATCGGCCGGCCGCGCGAGGCGCCGCGCGATCTCCGGCGCGCACAACGCGGTGAGCGGTGCATCGAGCAGCCGTTCGTTGCGCGTCGCCGGCCAGTTGCCTTCGCCGAAGCGGATCGCGAAATCGAGGCCCTCGGCGGCGAGATCGACGACGTTGTTGTTGGTGCGCAGCCGCAGTTCGACGAACGGATGCGTGTCGCCGAACTGCTTCAGTCGCGGCATTAGCCAGCCTAGGGCAAAGGTGCCGACGACGCCGAGTGTCAGTACCTCGCGGAAGCGCCCGCCGTCGAACTGCTTGAGCACCGTCTCGATGCGGCTGAACGCATCGCTCAGCACGGGCAGCAACGCCCGCCCTTCGTCGGTGAGCCCGAGGCCCCGCGGCAGCCGCGTGAACAGCGTGCAGCCGAGCCGCTCCTCGAGCGAGCGCACCTGCTGGCTGACCGCGGCCTGGGTCACGCTCAGCTCGAGGCCGGCGCGCGTGAAGTTCAGGTGGCGCGCCGACGATTCGAACGCGCGCAACGCATTGAGCGGAAGATGAGGGCGGAGCTTAGTCATAAGAATTTCTTTTGTCAGCGCTCAATTATCGTTGCTTGTCGGCTAACCGTAAAGTCTCGATAGTGCTGTCTCGGCGCCGCCGTTTCAACCTCGATTCGCCGCCATTCCACTCCGAGACAACCGACATGACCTACTCATCGAAACGTCGAACCCTGTTGCTGGCCGCCGCGACGGCGCCGCTCGTCCTCACCGTCACCGCGTGCGCGTCGCGGCAGGCCGCGAAGGCGGACGCGGCCGATCCGGCAGCGGTGGCCGCGGCGGCGCTGGCCGATCTCGAGCGCGACGCAGGCGGCCGTCTCGGCGTGTGCGCGATCGACACCGCGAGCGGCCGGGTCATCGCGCATCGCCCGGACGAGCGTTTCCCGTTCTGCAGCACGTTCAAGGCGATGCTGAGCGCGGCGGTGCTCGCGCAGAGCGTCGATCGCCCGGGTTGGCTGCAGCAGCGCGTGACGTACACGAAGGCCGATCTCGTCAACTATTCGCCGGTGTCCGGGAAGCATGTCGGTTCGGGCATGACGGTTGCCGCGCTGTGCGAGGCCGCGATCCAGTACAGCGACAACTCGGCCGCGAACCTGCTGATGAAGCTGATCGGCGGCCCGTCCGCCGTGACCGCGTTCGCGCGCTCGATCGGCGACGACACGTTCCGGCTCGATCGATGGGAGACCGAACTGAATACCGCGCTGCCGGGCGACCCGCGCGACACGACGACGCCCGCCGCGATGGCGGCGAGCATGCGCGTGCTCACGCTCGGCGACGCGCTGCCGGCCGCGCAGCGTGCGCAGCTTGTCGCGTGGCTGCGCGGCAACAAGGTCGGCGACAAGCGGATCCGCGCAGGCGTGCCGGCAGGGTGGACGGTCGGCGACAAGACGGGCACCGGCGACTACGGGACGACGAACGATGCCGGCGTCATCTGGCCGGCGTCGGGCGCGCCCATCGTGCTGGTCGTGTACTACACGCAGGCGCAAGCCGATGCGCGGGCGAAGGACGGCGTGATCGCGTCGGTCGCGCAAATCGTGGCGCGGACGTTCGGTTGAGTCGGGCGGCGCGGCGAGCGTGACGCGATCCGCATGCACGCCGTGCCGCAGTCGTGACCCGCGCGACCAAACGTTGTGCGATCAACGACTTAGGTCGCGCATGCTCAGGATATCCACATGCTTGCCAACAAAAACTGTGGACAAGCCCGCGTGCGGCCGCGTTCGGCGCGGCGTGCGCGGCCGTGCCCTGTTTGAGGCGGCGCGGACAAAGTCTTTCGGATCAAGCGCTTGGCTGCGGTATGCGCAGGCTGTCCACACGCTTGCCAACAAAAACTGTGGACAAGCGCGCCGGCCGGCGCCAGGGGCGACGCGTCACGCCGCGCGAGGGCACGCAACCGGCGATATGCCGGCTGCGTGCCGCGTTTGAGGCGGCGCGGACAAAGTCTTTCGGATCAAGCGCTTGGTCGCGGTATGCGCAGGCTATCCACATGCTTGCCAACACAATCTGTGGACAAGCTCGCGGGCCGTCGCCGCGATAGTCAGCGCTGCCGATCGTCGACCGCGGGCCAGCGCGCGAACGCGAATACCCACAACATGATGAAGTTCAGGACCGGGACGAACATCGTCAGGATCCACCAGCCCGAATGTCCGGTGCGCCGGACGATGCGGACGTACGGATAGACGACGATGGCGACGAGCACGAGCGACACGAGCAACTGCCACGCGGTGAAGTGTTCCATGGTCTTCCTCGGAGTGATGGTGATGCGTCGTGGTGCGGCTCGCATGATCTTGATGCGTGACCTGCGCGGGCGTCAAGGCGCGGGTTGAGCGTCGCCGTCGTGCCGGATCGTTCGTGCACGCTTGCGCCACGCGTTGCCGCAACGGTGACCCCGCGCACGAACCTCAGGCCGATCAACGGGTTAGCGCATGCGTGCTCAGGATATCCACAAGCTTGCCAACACAATCTGTGGGTAAGTGGCCGGCACGGCAGCCGGCCGGCGTGCATGCGGCGGTCGTTGCGTGCATCGTCGTGGCGTCGTGATGCGAACTGGGGCGAAGCGGCGAGCGCGACGGCCATCGCCCGGCCCTCGTCTGCATCACGCGTGCCAAAGTCCATCGGATCAAGGGTTTAGCGTCGCGGTGCGCAGGATATCCACAAGCTTGCCAACATTTTCTGTGGAGAAGTCCGCGTTCGCGATCGGCCGGTGCGATACCGGCGGATGCCACGCGTTGCCACGTGACGCACGCGCACTTACGCGGTGCAGATACCGGCGACACCGACTTTCTGGAACAGGTGCGGGCTGGCGACGGCGGACGACGGATAGGCCGACAGCTTGGCGACGAACGCCGGATGCGTGAAGGCCGCGCGAAACGTAGCGGTCGATGCCCAGATCGCGTAGTTCAGGTAGGTCGGACTGTCACCGAGTGCGCGATGCAACTGGGTCGAGATGAACCCCGGCTGCTGCTTCATGAATGCCGCGTCGTCCTTCCAGGCGGCGAGAAAGTCCGCTTCGTCGGCGGGTGCCAGGGTGAACACGTTGACGAGAACGACCGGCTCCGCGTCGATCGCGATCTGTTGCTGGATCGGAAAGGCCGGATCCATCGGCTTGAAGTGGGGCATGGGAATTCCTGGTGAGGTGGCGGGCTGGCGGGGTTACGCGTGGCCGTCCTGGCCGTGCGCCCGGGACATCGCCGACAGCACGCGAATGGCGGCATCGAGGTCGGCCGCACTGAAGTCGCCGGCGATGTCGCGGACATGCTGCTGCCACTGCTCGGCCACGGCCCGATAGGCCGCTTCGCCGCGCGGCGTCAGCGCATACAGAGGGGAGCGCTTGTGCGCCGGGTTGGGCAATGACAGGGCGAGCCCTTCTTCGGTCAGCACGTTGACCTGTTTCAGCACGGCTTGCCGCGTGATGCCCATTGCATCGGCAATCTGCGGGATGGTCGGCGCGTCCGGCGCCATCGAGATCGCGCCCAGCACCTGCCAGCGCGCACTGGTCAGGCCGTGCGGGCCGGAAAAGGTGTTGCCCCATTCGATCAGCAGCCCGTTCAAGCGGAATACGGACAGCGCGACGGTGGTCAATTTCTCGGATTTCGTCATTTCCCGCTCGCATCATGAATTGACAACCACTTTACAAAATAGACAACTGGTTGTCAAATTGGGTGTGCGGATCAAACGAATCGTCCACGACGATCGACGGGCGCGCGGCTGCCCCGGGCTGGCGCATTTGCCGCGCATGCCCGACAAATCCTTTCCGATCAAGGGCTTGGTGTCGTTAATGGAAGGTTGTCCACAAGCTTGCCAACATAATCTGTGGACAAGCTTCCGGTCACGTGCGCATCAGACCGGTGCGGGAAACCGCACCGTGACGGTCAGCCCGTGCCCGCCCTGCGTGGTGCCGAGCGCGACCGTCGCGCGATGCTGTTCGGCGATTCGCTTGACGATCGACAGCCCGAGCCCGCTGCCCGACGACGTGACGGCCTGCGCGCCTTCGCCGCGATAGAAGCGTTCCCACACGTCCGTGCGTTCGGCTTCCGGAATACCGGGGCCGTCGTCGGCGACTTCGAGCACGGGCGTCGTGCCGTCGACGCGCGCGGACACGTCGACGCGCGCGCCTGCGCCCGCATAGCGGATCGCGTTGTCGACGAGGTTGTTGAGCAGCACGCGCAGCGTGTCGGCATTGCCCGCGGCCATCACGGGCGCGGCGACGATCGCGCCGAGATCGATCCGGTGCGCGTCGGCGACGCGCGCGCGGTCCGACACCACCGACCGGCACAGCGCGGCGAGATCGACGGGCTCCGACGTCGAGGCGGCCGCCTGCGCATCGGGTTCGAGGCGCGCGAGCGTCAGCAGCTGCTCGGCGAGGTGGCCGAGGCGCGTCGTGCCCGCCTGGATCTGCGCGAGAATGTGCTCGCGCTCCTCGGCGGTCGCCGCGCGCCGCAGCAACTGCGACTGGATCGACAGCCCCATGATCGGCGTGCGCAACTCGTGCGCTGCATCGGCGATGAAATGCCGCTGCAGCGTGAACGACCGGTCGAGCCGCGCAAGCAGGTCGTTGATCGCTTCGGCGAGCGGGCGGACCTCGTTCGGCATCGACGCGACGTCGACCGGCTCGAGGTTGTTCGCATTCCTGCGTTTCAGGCCCGATGCGATCGTGCGCAGCGGCCGCAACCCGGCGCCGATGCCGAACCACAGGCCGATCGCGAGCAGCGGCAGCATCGAGAACACCGGCCACAGCAGATGCACGGCGATCCCGGCGATCGCTTCCCAGCGGGCATGCCGCGCCTGCGCGAGCCGGATCGTCGTGCCGCCGCGTTCGGTCACGTAGGTGCGCCACGACTGGCCGCCGACGTCGACGCTCGCGATACCCTTCTGCGCGGGTGCCGGCAACTTCGAATCGCGGTCGGTCGAATACACCAGCGTGCCGTTGCGCCACACCTGCAGCAGCACCGCATCGGGGTCGCTCGCCTCGAAACCGTGCTTGCCGTTTGCACGGTCGCTGAACGACAGCTCGCCGTTCGGGCCGACGACGATTTGCTTCGACATGCTGCGCATCTGGTCGTCGAGCAGGTCGTCGAGCTCGCGCAACGCACCCCAGTAGGTGCCCGCGCTCGCGACCAGGCCGATCACGCACGCGGCCGGCAGCAGCCAGGTCAGCAGGCGTCGCCGCAGCGACGCGTTGCGCCAGCGTGCGATCGCGCGTTGCACGTGCGTCATGTGCCGTCACCGATCCGGTAGCCGACGCCGCGCACCGTGCGGATCATGTCGTGGCCGAGCTTCTTGCGCAGGTTGTGGATATGCACCTGTACCGCGTTGCTCTCGATTTCCTCGCCCCAGCTGTACAGCCGCTCCTCGAACTGCTCGCGCGAAATCACCGCGCCCGGTTCGCGCATCAGCTCGTGCAGCAGCACGAACTCCTTCGGCGACAGCGGCACTTCCTCATTGTCCAGCCAGACGAGGTGCTTGACGGGATCGAGCCGCAGCGGGCCGATCGCGAGTGTCGTCTGCGCGCGGCCCGCGTGGCGGCGGTTGACCGCGCGGATGCGGGCGAGCAGTTCGTCGAGTTCGAACGGCTTGACGAGATAGTCGTCCGCGCCGCTGTCGAGGCCCGCGATGCGGTCGGGCACGCCGTCGCGCGCGGTGATGATGATCGCGGGCAGGTTTTCGTCGCGGCGGCGCAGCGCGGCGAGCACCGACAGGCCGTCGCGGTTCGGCAGCCCGAGATCGAGCAGCAGCAGGCCGTAGCCGGTCGAACGCAGCGCGAGCGACGCGGCATCGCCGTCCTTCACCCAGTCAACCGCGAAGCCTTCCTGTTTGAGGCCCTGTTCGAGCCCGCTGCCGATCAGCGGATCGTCCTCGACGAGCAGTACGCGCATGGATTCGTGTCTCTTCAGCAGGGCGCGGCAACGCCCGGGATTCCCATGATAAGCGCGCGCGTCTTAGGTCAAGCTTAAATGCGGAGGGCGCCGCCGCCATTTCGTACCTGTCCAATGCGGCACCGTGTCGCCTCGGCGCGCCCTTCAGGTTTGCTTAATCTTACGGTCCGTAATCTGGTGCCGTCGCGTTCAACGGAGCGCGGCGTCACATCCAAGAAGAGGACCGACATCATGAAACACCTGGCCAGAATCCTGGCGGTTGCACTCGCCACGCTGCCCGCCGCCGTCTATGCGCAATACACGGGGCCATCCGCGCTGACCACGACGACCGTGAAGGAACTGCTCGCCAACGGCAAGGACGATCAGCACGTGCAGTTGCAAGGGCGCATCGTCAAGCGCGTCGGCGGCGAGGACTACGAGTTCGCCGACGCCACCGGCACGATCCGCGTCGAGATCGACCACAAGCTGTGGGCGGCCGGCCAGCCGGTCAGCGACAAGAACGAAGTGAAGGTGACCGGCGAATTCGAGCGCAAATGGTCGGGCAGCGTGAAGGTCGACGCCGATCACGTCGAAGTGCTGCGCTGACCGGTGCGCGCGGGGCCGGTGATACCATGAGCGACCGGTTCCCGTTCCCATCACGATGGCTGCCAATTTCGACGAACTCGCGTCCCGGATCCGGGCGCAATTTTCCGAGCTGAGCCCGCAATTCCAGGCGGGCGCCGCCTTCCTGCTCGACCATCCCGACGAAGTCGCCACGTCGTCGATGCGCAAGGTCGCGCAGCGCGCGCAGGTGCAGCCTGCGTCGCTCGTGCGGCTCGCGCAACAATTCGGTTTTCCCGGCTGGAACGAGTTGCGCGATCTGTGCGTCGCGCGCGTGCGCGCGCGGCCCGAGCCGCTCACGCAGCGCGCGCGCTCGCTGGTGCGGCCCGACGCGAAGGCGTCGCTCGCGCATGACCTGCTCGCCGCGCAGCAGCACAACCTGTCGGCCACCGCCGCGCAGAACGAGCACGCGCTCGCGGACGCGGCCAGGCTGATCCGCAAGGCATCGCATGTTCACGTGGCGGGGTTCCGCTCGTGTTATCCGGTCGCGTTCGGGTTCGTGTACGGCTACCGGCTGTTCCGCCCGACCGTGTCGCTGCTCAACGGCGTCGCCGGTTCGCTCGAAATGGAGCTGCGGACGATCGCGAAGCAGAGCGTGACCGTGGTCGTCAGTTTCGCGCCGTACTCGGCGGAAGCAACACGCGTCGCGCAGGCCGCGAAGGAGCAGGGCAGCAAGATCGTCGCGATCACCGACAGCGCGGTGGCGCCGATCGCGCTGCACGCGGACGCGCAACTGATCTTCACGCACGACAGCCCGTCGTTCTTCCCGTCGCTGGTGGCCGCGCATGCGATGGCCGAGGCGCTGGTCGCGCAGTTGCTCGCGCTCGAAGGCAGCGATGCGATCGCGGCGCTCGAGCGCACCGAAGCGGCGCTGCACGCGAAGGGCGCCTACGTGGTCTGACGCGCGCGGTGCGTTCGGCTCCAGCCAATTCCCGTTCACGATTCAACCCGACGCAACCGATGACGTTCACCTACGAAGTGACCGACGCGGGCGACGCGGACGTACGCAAGCAGATCGTCGCGCCGCTCGTCCGGTTCAACGAAAGCCAGGCCGGCCCGGCCGAGTTCCGGCCGCTGGCCGTGGTCGTGACCGACGCCGCCGGCGCGGTGGTCGGCGGCCTGTGGGGCGGCACGGCGTTCGGCTGGCTGCACGTCGACCTGCTCGTGGTGCCCGAGGCCGCGCGCGGCCAGGGCGCCGGCACGCGCATCATGGATCTGGCCGAAGCGGAGGCGCTCGCGCGCGGCTGCCACAGCGCGTGGCTCGACACGTTCGATTTCCAGGCGCGACCGTTCTACGAAAAGCGCGGCTATGTCCGCTTCGGCGAGCTGCCGGACTATCCGGTCGGGCACACGCGCATTTTCCTGACGAAGCGGCTCGCGGGCTGAGCGGCGCAGCGTCGGCAGGTTGACGATGTCGCCGGCCGTCGCCTACGATACCGGGCAGCGATGCAGGTCGCTTCCGGGTCCGCGGAAAGGGTTGAACCCACCTGTGTCGCATCCACTCGAGGTTTCCCCATCCTTTGTGCTGGCGGTATTGCGGACCTTCGGCCATCCATGCACGAGGATCCGCATGAACACGCTGCCTCCCAACGCTCATCCCGATCATCTGAAAAAGCAGGCCAAGGCATTGTTGCGCCTGTACCGGCAAGGCGACGCCGGTGCCGTCGCGCGCTTTGTCCGGTCGCTCCCCGCCGCCGCGAACCGCACGCACGACGAAACACGCGCGCTCGGGCTCCGCCTGCACGACGCGCAGTCCTGCATCGCGCGCGAGTACGGCTTCGCGTCGTGGGCCGATCTCGGCGCGTTCGTCGAAATGCGCGCGCTCGCGCGGCAACCGCGGTCGGCGCTGATCCGGCGCTGGCTCCACCTCGCCTACGGCGGTGAGGTGACCGGCGGCGTCGATGCGCCCCGGCCGCGTGTCGCCGCGCAATTGTTGCTCGACCATCCCGATCTCGTGTCGGCCGATCCGGCCATCGCATGCGCGGCGGGCGATCTCGACGCGGTGAAGGCTGCGCTGGCCGCCGATCCCGGCTGGATCGCGCGCGCCGGCGGTGCGTTCAAGCTGCCGCCGCTGGTCGCCGTCACGCATTCGCGGCTCGGGCGGATTCCGGCGTTCGCCATCAGGCTGCGCGACTGCGCGCGTCATCTGCTCGATGCAGGCGCGGATCCGAACCAGCGGATCGGCAACCGGTTTCCGCCGGCTTCGCTTGCCGAGCCCGACGAGTCGGCGCCACTGTCGGCGCTGTACGGCGCCGCGGGCGTCAATCGCGATCCGGCGCTCACGGCGATGTTGCTGGAAGCCGGCGCCGACCCGAACGACGGCGAATCGCTGTATCACTCGCTGGAGAATCCGGCCTGCACGCGCGTGCTGCTCGAGCACGGCGCGCAAGTGGGCGGCACGAATGCGTTGCGGCGCGCGTTCGACATGCGCGACGCGGCGGCGCTCGAACTGCTGCTCGCGCATGGCGGCGACGCGAACGAGCCGCCCGGCGCGGGCCTCGCGCGGACCTGGGGCGCGCCGTTGCTGCGCGCGATC
>NZ_JAAGPK010000126.1:0-24259 GCF_017104685.1 Burkholderia sp. Tr-20355
TGTCCATGTTTGTGTGCACACACCACTACCACCGAGAGCTGACCTGACCTTAAGACGCTTTCCCTACACGACGCGCTTCCGATCCGGGCGTCAGCACGTCGGCGCGTCAGCGCAGCGCCGGCGTATCGGGCGCGGACTGCACGCGCCGGGCGGCCGCGGCGTCGCGGCGCCGGGCGAGCCACGCGTGGACGAAGCCGAACAGCACCGGGACGAACAGCAGCGTCGAGAGCGTGCCGAACGCGAGGCCGCCGATCACCGCGCGGCCGAGCGGCGCATTCTGCTCGCCGCCGTCGCCGAGGCCGAGCGCCATCGGCAACATGCCGATCAGCATCGCGAGCGCGGTCATCACGACGGGCCGGAAGCGGTTGAAGCCGGCGTCGAGCGCCGCCTGCCACGGCGATGCGCCGGCCGCGAGCAGCTCGCGCGCCGCGTTCACGACGAGGATGCTGTTCGCGGTCGCGATGCCGATGCACAGGATCGTGCCGGTCAGCGCGGGCACCGACAGCGTGGTGCGCGTGACGAACAGCATCCACGCGATGCCGGCGAGCGACGCCGGCAGCCCGCCGACGATCACGAGCGGATCGAGCCACGACTGGAAGTTCACGACCATCAGCAGGTAGACCAGCGAGATCGCGAGCGCAAGGCCGCCGAGGAGGCCCGCGAACGATTCGTGCATCGCCTGCACCTGGCCGCGCAGCACGATCGACGAGCCGGGCGGCAGTTGCGCGCGCGCGGCGTCGACGAGCTTCGTCACGTCGGCCGTGACGCCGCCGAGGTCGCGCCCCTGCACCGACGCGAAGAGGTCGAGCACCGGCTGCACGTTGTAGTGCGACACCACGGCCTGCTGCGTCGTGCGCGAGAACGAGCCCAACGAGCCGAGCAGGTTCTGCGCGGGCGCGCCCGCGGCCGGGCCGCCGGCCGGCGTCTGCGGCGCGCGCGCGGTGCCGGCGGGCAGCGGGACGTTCGCGAGCGACTGCAGCGAATTCACCGTGTATTGCGGCGTCTGCACGAGCACCGGGTAGCTGACGCCGTTGCGCGGATCGAGCCAGAAGTTGGGCGTCGTCTGCGAGCTGCCGGACAGCGCGATCAGCAGGTTCTGCGCGACGTCGCGCTGTTCGAGGCCGGCCTGGATCGCCTTCGTGCGGTCCACGTTGACGTTGATCGCGGGTTCGTCGCCGGGCTGCTGGATGCGCGCGTCGACGAGCCCGCGCACGCCGCGCAGCTTCGCGAGCAGCGCATTCGCGACCGCGCGGTTCTGGTCGAGCTTGTTGCCGACGATCTGGATGTCGATCGGCGCGGGCAGCCCGAAGTTGAGGATCTGGCTGACGATGTCGGCCGGCAGGAACGCGAACGTCACGCCGGGGAACGACTGCGCGAGCACGTTGCGCAGCGTCGCGACGGTCGCGGCGGTCGACGCGTGATTCGGCTTCAGCGTGACCAGCACGTCGGCGTCCTCGGTACCGATCGGGTCCGACGAGTCGTACGTGAGGTTGATCCCGCTTACCGGCACGCCGATGTTGTCGAGCACGCTCGCGAGCTGGTTGGCCGGAATCACGTCGCGGATCTTCGCTTCGACCTCGTCGGTCAGTCGCGCGGTTTCCTCGATCCGCGTGCCGGTCGGCGCGCGCAGATGCAGGCGGATCTCGCCGGTGTCGACCGACGGGAAGAAGTCCTGCCCGGCGAACGCGTAGAGGCCCGTCGACGCGACGCACGCGAGCAGGAACGCGGCCGCGAAGCGGCGGCGCCGCGCGATCGCCGCCGAGAGCAGCGCGCGATAGCGCAGCCGGACGGCTTCGAAGCGATGCTCGAACGCGGCCTGGAAACGTGCGACGCGCGCGAATACGCCGCGCGGCGGCCGGCCGTTGCCTTTCGCGCGCATCAGCACCATCGCGAGCGTCGGCACCAGCGTGCGCGAGAAGAAGTACGACGCGATCATCGCGAAGATCACGGCCTCGGCCAGCGGCACGAACAGATAGCGCGCAACACCCGTGAGCAGGAACATCGGCACGAACACGATGCAGATCGACAGCGTCGACACGAAGGTCGGCACCGCGATTTCTCCCGAGCCGGTCAGGATCGCGTCTTCGAGCGGCGCGCCGCGCTCGAGATGATGCGTGATGTTCTCGATCGCGACGGTCGCGTCGTCGACCAGGATCCCGACCGCGAGCGCGAGCCCGCCGAGCGTCATGATGTTGATGGTCTGGCCGAGCACGGACAGCGCGAGCAGCGACGTGAGCACCGCGAGCGGGATCGTGATCGCGATGATCAGCGTCGCGCGCCAGCTGCCGAGAAACAGCAGGATCATCAGCGCGGTCAGGCACGCGGCGATCAGCGCTTCGCGCACGACGCCCTGGATGGCCGCCTTCACGAACACCGATTGGTCGTCGAGCGGCGAAATGTGCAGCGCCTTCGGCAGCCCGGCCGCGATCTTCGGCAGCATCGCCTTCACCTGGTCGATGATCGTCAGCGTCGACGTGCTGCCGGTCTTCTCGACCGTCAGCAGCGCCGCGCGCTTGCCGTCCGCCCGCACGATGTTGGTCTGCGGCGCGTAGCCGTCGCGAACGTGCGCGACGTCGCGCACGTACACGACGTTGCCGCCGATCGTTTTCACCGGCAGGTCGTTCAGCGCCGCGACCGTCTGCGTGCTGCCGTTCATCTGCACGTTGTATTCGTGCGTGCCGATCTTCGCGGTGCCGCCCGGCAGGATCAGGTTCTGCGCGTTGATCGCGTTCACGACGTCGATCGGCGCGAGCCCCTTCGCCTGCAGCGCGCGCGTGTCGAGGTCGACGACGATCTGGCGGATCTTGCCGCCGAACGGCAGCGGCACCGCCGCGCCCTGGACGGTCGCGAGCTGTGTGCGGATGAAGCTGTTGCCGAGGTCGTACAGCTGCTGCTCGGCGAGCGTGTCGCTCGACAAACCGAGCTGCAGGATCGGCACCGTCGACGCGTTGTACGTGATGATGTTCGGCGGCAGCGTACCGGGCGGCAGGATGCGCAGGATCGACGCGGCGTTGCTCGCGGCTTCCGCGATCGCGCGATTGATGTCGGCGCCCGGGTGGAAGAAGATCTTCACGACCGACACGCCGTTCAGCGACTGCGACTCGATGTGCTCGATGTCGTCGACGTCGGACGTGAGCGCGCGCTCGTAGTTCGACGTGATGCGCTTGGCCATGTCTTCCGCGGAGAAGCCGTTGTACGACCAGACGATGCTGACGACCGGGATGTCGATGTTCGGGAAGATGTCGGTCGGGGTGCGCAGCAGCGCAAGCGGTCCCGCGATGAAGATCAGCAGCGCGAGTACGACGAACGTGTAGGGCCTGCGTAACGCCAGCCGGACGATCCACATGATGGTGCTCCTCGAAGCAGGGCTCGGATGCGCATTCGATGCGACGAGCGTGCAGTCTGCCGGCGCGGCGTTGACCCGACCCTGACCCGAAGATTACGAAACCGTTATCTGTGCCGGCGCGCGGGTGCGCAGCGTCCGACCGGACCGGTTGGCTCGCGGCCGACAGGCGGCAGCCATCAGATGACAAGACCGTAATCGAAGCCTCACCTTCCGGAAAGCGCGCGAATCGCAGAATGGATTCCACTCTTCATCGCATCGATGCGGAGCGACGGTCCGGCCTGGTGTGCGGACGCCAATACGCCATCTTGAGAGGTGAACATCATGAACAACCTGATTCGTGCAGTCCTGCTTTCCTGCGCATTGAGCGCGCCGATCGTCGCCTTCGCGCAAACCGCCGACGGCATGGTCACGCGCGCCGACGTGCGCGCCGATCTCGTTCGGGTCGAAAAGGCCGGTTATCGGCCGGTCGGCAGCGATCCGTACTATCCCGACGACATTCAGGCAGCGGAGGCGAAGATCGCCGCGCAGTCGTCGCAATCGGTTGCCGCTCGGCCGTCCGTCGTCGCCGGTGCGGCCGTGTCATCGCTCGCGTCGCTTGACGCGCAGCCGTTGTACGAGCATCACTGAGCGCGATGTTCGACCCCCTTCGCGGCCGCGACGGAAGCGGCTGCGGATTCCAGGTGTGTCGTCCGCCGGTCGCTGTTTCAACGCGGCGCCCCCGAACCGTGGCGGCTCATCGAAACGGATCCGGCGATCCAATCGCTTCGAGAGCGGCCTTGTCGCGACGCTACCGCATACCTTGCGCGAGAACGCGCACGAGTTCTCGATCGGCGATCCGGCGCGGGTGCCTGGCACCGCCGCACGTGACCGGCGCCGCTGCCGACAGGGCAGGCCCCGAGCGCCTTGCAGCGGATCGGTTACCGACGCTTGCCAGTATTGCTCACGACACGGGGCGACTTGGCGAGCGGTTGTCGGCGCAACTAAAGGAAGCGGCCGGCCGGAATGTCATGTCGGTCCGGAACGCGTCCGGGAGAACGGGGAAGGCCCGTGTCTTGACGAGCGAGCACGGTTGACAGGCAAGCGGTAATGCCGACGGAACCGTGTCAATGATCGTCGCGTGTTCCGTCCAGGCGCTGGCCTAACCAGACGGCCGACGGCAGCATGACCGCCCAGCCGCATGCGAGCAGCATCCATGCGGTCGGGCTCACGAAGCGCACCGCGCCGAGCGCTGCGCCCGCCCGGAACGAGAGCGGGCCGGCGACGGCGCCCAGCAGCGCGGCGGCCAGCCAGCGCCCGCGCAGCCAGCGCCCGCGCAGCCAGCGCAGCGGGACGTTCAGCTGGGCGGCGAACAGCACCCACAAACCCGCGATCCAGTAAGGCGCCGTTCCTTCCAGCAAGACGCCGTTCGGGTAGCGCAACGCGCCCGTCGCAACGGGCACGGCATCCCAGCTCCAGCCGATCGCAGCGACGATCGCGATCAACGACGCTTCGCGGGCGGGGAAACGGGTGCGCAGCAGGTGGCCGCCCGCCAGCAGTACCGCACACAGCGTCCCGATCCAGCCGCGCCCATGTGCGGCGCTCGACACGCAGACGAGCCAGCCGGCTTGCGACAGCACGAGATACGCGGCGGTTTCGACGGCGGCGGAATGAAGCATGAGTCGCTGCGCGTTCGGCCGGCCGGCGGCCGTCGTCGCACGCTCACATGTTCGGCCCTTGGCGGACCGGGTCGCCAAGCAACTCGCGGCGCAGCGATGCTGCCCGGGTGCGCGGATCGAACCAGATGGCGAAGAACGCGCGCGCGAAGTCCGGATCGGCGACGTCGGACATCAGGCGGTCGTTCTTGTAGAAACGCGCGCCGCGGCCCGGCAGGTAGACGCCGCAGAGCACGTCGCCGCGCAGCACGTCGGTAAAGGCGCCGGCGATGTCGGCGCGCCAGGCGTCGCGGGTCGCCGCCGGCAACGGCGTCGCGGCCAGGCGCTCGATTTCGGCGATGCCGGTGGCGACGAGCCGCTCGCCCTTCACGTCGTGGCGGTACGCGAGCGAAAGGGCGAACGGCGTATCGAATGCCGCGGGCGAACGGGACGCCCAAAGCTGCGCGTCATAAAGGCAAAGCCCGAATACGCAGAATCGGCCGGATCCGATCATCCGCGCCGACGCCACGTCGTCGACGCATCCCGCGTTCGCCACCTGCGTGGCGGCATACGCGGCCACGGCCACGAGGATCGCGAGCCTACGCGTCATGGCGGTCCCCGCTCGAGACGACGAAGTGCATCACGTCGGTGCGCCGCTCGGCAAATCCCGCTTCGCAATACGCCAGGTACAGGCGCCAGGTGCGGATGAAGGTCTCGTCGAATCCTTGCGCGCGGACCGCGTCGAGGCTGGCCTCGAACGCCGCGCGCCATGTGCCCAGCGTGCGCGCATAGTCGAGACCGAACGCATGCACCGGTTCGGCGATGAGGCCCGCGTGCCGGGCCGCGCCGACGAAGCGCTCGGCGCTTGGCAGCATGCCGCCCGGGAAGATGAACTCGCGGATGAAGTCGCTCGATGCACGGTACGCATCGAACTGCGATTCGGCGATCGTGATCGACTGGATCAACGCCCGCGCGCCTGCTTTCAAGCGCTGCCTGAGCGTGTCGAAATACACCGGCCAGAACGCTTCACCCACCGCCTCGAACATTTCGATCGACACGATCGCGTCGTAGCGCCCGTCGATGTCACGGTAGTCGCGCAACTCGAGTGTCGCGAGACCGGACAGCCCCGCCCGCGCGATGCGCTCCGCCGCCAGCGCGTATTGCGACGGCGAGATCGTCAGCGCGTGCACGCGGATCCCCTGGCGGGCCGCATGCATCGCGAAGCCGCCCCAGCCGCACCCGATCTCGAGCACGCGCATGCCGGCGCGCAGGCCGAGCGAATCGACGATGCGCTGATATTTCGCCGTCTGCGCGTCGGCGAGCGAGCGCCGCGCGTCGCCGTCGAAGCACGCGCTCGAATACGTCCACGTTTCGTCGAGCCAAAGCGCGTAGAAGGGGTTGCCGAGATCGTAATGCGCGTGGATGTTGCGGCGGCTGCCGGCGCGCGTATTCGCCCGCAGCCGGTGGCGCAGCGCATACCAGAGGCGGGCGAAGCGGCCGCCCGTCACCGTGCGCGCGATCGCCGGCTCGTTGCGGATCGCCAGACGCAGCAGCGCGACGAGGTCGGGCGTGTCGATGCGGCCCGCGCGATACGCGTCGGCAAAGCCGATGTCGCCGGCGCGCAGGATCGCGCGGCACGCCCGCCAGTCGCGGATCTGCAGCGTCGCGGCCGGCTGGCGGTGCGGATCGCCGAACACGTATTGCGCGCCTTCGGGCGTCACGAGTATCAGGTGGCCGTGCCGCAGCCGCCGCAGCAGCGCGACAAACAACCGCGCGGAAAGCGGCAGCGCGGGTTGCGAGGCATTCGATAACAGGCGCAGCAGGGTCATGGGCGGACCTCGTGGTCGGATACCGCAGGGCGGCATGGCGGCGACACCGGTGCCGACGGGGGCGGCAGCGCACCGGCGCGGGGCGGCCGGGCAGGGGGCGTCCTGCCGTGGAACGGCACGCGCTTGAGCCAGAGCCGCAGCGCTTGCCAATGGATGCGGACGAGCACGCCGATCGCATTGAACGGCTGCCGCGCGAGCGCGCGCCACGCCCGCGCGGCACTCAGCGGGCCGGCCTGCATGACGAGCGCCGTCCGCAGCAGCGGACCGTCGTCGTCGCGGTAGTCGATGGCGACCAGCAGGTGGTCGCCGCGCTGACGCACGCGAAACGCGTACGTCCCGGCGACGTCGCAAAACGGCGATACATGAAACGTCTTGCGGCAGACGAGGACGGTGTCGTCCCCGATCGGCGCGTGCCGCGTCGCGCTCAGCAGGTAGCCGTGGTTCGCGCCGAACGTGTTGCGCACATCCGCGTACAACGCGCGGAGGCGGCCCGCGCGGTCGTAGCAGTACCAGAAGCTCACGGGGTTGAACGCATGGCCGAAGAGGCGCGGGATCGTCTGCAGCCAGATCGGGCCGTCGGCCGGAATGCCGGCTTCGGCGAGGCGGGCCCGCAGCCAGGGCGCAAGCGGCTGGCCGTCACGCGGACCGTAGTCGCGCGACGCGAGTCCGAACGGCCGCCAGCGATCGACGCCGAACCAGTGGCCGCCGATTTCGTGAAGCCGCTCGATGTCGCAGCAAACCTGGAACAGCGGATACGTGAACGCATGGTGCACGGGCCGCAGCCGCTCGTGCATCACGTGCCCGACCAGAAGCCGCGCGCCGCTGCCGTCGCTCGCGAACGGCACGTTCATGGCTTGGCCCAGGCCGGCTTCACGCCGAAATCGTCGGCCACGCGCAACGCGGATTTCAGGCCGTCCTCGTGAAAACCGTAGCCCGTCCACGCGCCCGCGAACCACGTGCGGTGCCGCCCCTGCAGCGCAGGCAGGCGATCCTGCGCGTCGACGGCGGCGAGATCGAGCAACGGATGCTCGTAGTCGTAGCGACCGAGCTGCGTGTCGGGCGCGGGCGCGTCGATCGGGTTCAGCGTGACGACGACCGGCGTGCGGAACGGCAGCGGCTGCAACTGGTTGATCAGGTAGCTCACACACACGGGCGCTGCGCCGTCGGCAGCGGGCGCCGCACGACCGCTCAGGTAGTTCCACGCCGACCACACGCGCCGGCGGCGCGGCAGCAAGGCCGTGTCGGTGTGCAGCACCGCGACGTTGCGTTGGTAGCGCACGGCGCCCAGCACGCCGCGTTCGGCTTCGCTGGCGTCCGCGAGCAGCCGCAGGCTCGTCGGCGCGTGGCACGCGAGCACGATGGCGTCGAACCGCTCGCCGCCGGCCGCGTCGGTCGCCACCGTGACGCCCTGTTCGTCGCGCCGAACGGTACGGACCGGCGTGTTCAGGCGGACGTCGTCGAGCGTCGCGGCGATGCGCTCGACATACTGCCGTGCACCGCCCGCGATCGTGCGCCAGGGCGGGCGGTTGTTGACCTGCAACAGCGCGTGGTTCAGGCAGAAGCGCAGGAACGTGGCGGCCGGAAACCGCAGGATGTCGCCGGCCGCGCTCGACCAGATCGCGGCCGCCATCGGCAGCAGGTAATGATGCTGGAACGGTGCGCCGTACCCGCCCGCGGCGAGCAGTTCGCCGACCGACAGCCGCTGGCGGCTCGCCGCATCGAGGTGGTCGTGCGCGGATGCATTGAAGCGCAGGATATCGCGCAGCATGCCGAGAAACGTCGGCGAAAACAGGTTGCGGCGTTGCGCGAACACGGTGTTGAGGTTGCTGCCGGCCCATTCGAGCCGGCCGCCGTCGACCGACACCGAGAACGACATGTCGCTCGGATGCGCGGCCACGCCGAGTTCGGCGAGCAGCGCGATCAGGTTCGGATAGGTCCGGTCGTTGAAGACGAGGAACCCGGTATCGACCGGGTGGCGCGCGCCGTCGAGTTCGACATCGACGGTGTGCGTGTGGCCGCCGAGGTAGCCGGCCGCCTCGAACAGCGTCACGCGGTGACGACGGGCCAGCAGGTAGGCGCTCGCCAGGCCGGCGATGCCGGCGCCGACGACGGCGATCCGCCGCCCGGGCGGCAAGGCAGTGAGGGGCTGGTGCATCGCGAAGGGTCTCCGTCAGGCGGGTCGGCGGTCTCGGGAAGGGTTGTTCGGAGATACGGAGCAAAGCGGGCGGCGGATGCGCGTGGCCCGCTTCAGTCGCGCTCGCCCGGCGAGGCGAAGCCCGGTTGACCGATCTGCCCCGGTGTTTGCGGCACGCGCCTGAAGCGCGACGTGTCGTAGCCCATCGCATCGAGCCGCGCGAGCAGCGAGCGATACGTCGCGTCGTCCATCGTCGGCTCGCGCGAGAAGATCCATCCGAGCGTCTTGCCCGGGTAGCCGAGGATCGTATGGCGGTAGTCGGGATCGACATAGAGCGTCAACTGCGTGACGTACACCGGCCAGAACAGCCGCACGCGCCATTCGCCGCCCCCGCTGCCGGGCTTTGCCGTATCGACGAAGCGATAGCGTTGCTCGGGCCGGTCGAAGCCGCCCTTGCGGCCGACGAACACGTCGTCGATCCGGCCGTCCTCGCGCAGCGTCCACTCGGCACGGCTGCCCACGTAATCGCGTTCCACGAAGTACGGGATGTTGGCGATCACGTACCAGCGGCCCATGTAGCGCGGCAGGTCGACGGGCACGCTCGACAGGGGCACGGCCGCACGCGGATTCGTGTTCGGCGCATTGCCCGAGCAGCCCGCGGCGATGGCGAGTGCAAGACCTGCCGCGAGCGCGGCGGCGAAGCGGCGGACGATCGGGGACGGCATCACACGTCTCACGCGCGTACCGGCCGCTTGTCGAACAGGTAGTGGGCGACGCCCCATTCCTGGCCGCCGGCATAGCCGAACAGCTCGGCGACCGCCATGTAGAACATGCGCCAGCGCTGGAACCAGATCCGCGCGTCGGCGCCGTAGACCGTTTCGAAAATCGGCATGATCCGGCCGCGCGCGGCGTCGAGCGACGCGAGCCAGTCGTTGGCCGTGCGAGCATAGGCGGTGCCGTCGATCCACCATTGGCGGTCGAGACGGACGTCGTCCTGGAACCGCGGCAGCAGATGGGCCGACGGCATCGTGCCGCCGGTGAAGAAATGGCGCGACATCCAGTCGGTGTCGTCGCGCACCGCGAAGTGATAGGCGAGCAGCTTGTGCGCGAAGACGTGCACGAACAGCTTGCCGTCGTCGTGCATCCAGCGCGCGATTTTCGCCAGCAATTGCCGGTAGTTCTTCATGTGCTCGAACATCTCGATCGACAGCACGCGGTCGAAACCCGCTTCGCCGGGCGCGAAATCGAAGTCGACCACGTTGCCCGTGACGATCCGCAGATTGGTCAGCCCGCGCCGGGCCGCGCATTGCTCGATGAAGTTTCGCTGACCGTGAGCATTCGACAGGCCGACGATCCGCGCGTGCGGATAGCGCTCGGCGAGCCACAGCGACAGCGACCCCCAGCCGCAGCCGAGATCCAGGATGCGCTGGCCGTCCGCGAGACCGGCCCGCTCCGCGTAAAGCGACAGCATCGCGTCCTCGGCTTGAGCGAGCGTTTCGTTGCCGAGCGGGTAATAGCCGCACGAGTATTTCAGCCGGGGGCCGAGATGGGCTTCGAAGAACGCGCCGGGCACTTCGTAATGCTGCGTGTTGGCCGCTTGCGTATCGATCGCGATGGGGCTCGCGTTCAGTTCGTGCACCAGCCGCTCGAAGGCGGCCGCGCGCCGCTCGCCGTCGAGCAGATGTTCGTCGCGCAGGCGCTGCCGCAGCAGGGCGCGCATCCCGGCGCGGATCAGCGGATCCGGCAGCCAGCCGCGTTCGCAGCAGCGGATCAGCCACGTGTCGCCGGGGGCGGGCATCCGGGCGGGCGACGGTTGCGAGGCGGTGGCGGTCATGAGCGCGTACTCCTGTCTTCGGGATGGTCGGGGCGGGCAAGGGGCGGGCACGCGGCCGGCCTGGGCGGCCACGGAACGAGGGCGCTGGTCGTGCGCATGTATTCCCGGTAGCCCGGCCGCGTTCGCACGAGATGCGCCTCGAGCAGCGGCAGGCCGGAGACCCTGAGCAGCATCCACGCCATCAGGAACGGCGGCATCAGCGTGAGCCAGCCCCACGGCATGCCGATCGCCAGCGCCGCGTAAGCGCACCAGTGCAGACATTCGAAGAAATAGTTGGGGTGACGCGAATAGCGCCACCAGCCCACCCGACAGACGCCGTCGCGGCGGCCGGGGGCGGCCAGGAAGCGCTTGAGCTGCCGGTCGGCGGCGGCCTCTCCGGCCACGGCGACGAGCCAGATCGACACGGCGGCGACGGCAGCGGACCGGGACGGCGCGTCCGGACTGTATGCCGGGACGAAGAACGCGACCGACAGCACCATCGAGATCAGCGCCTGCAACTGGAACAGCCAGAACATGTTGCGCGGCGCGGCGTCGCCCCATTGCAGGCGAAATTGCCGATAGCGCCGGTCCTCGGGTTGCCGATGGTTGCGACGCCACAAGTGCCGCGCGAGCCGCAGCCCCCAGATGCCGCCGCCTGTCGCGACGAGTGCGCGGTTCAATACCGGGCCGGTGCCGAGCCCCGCGACGAACACGGCCATGCCGCCGAGCGTCACCGCCCAGACCGGGTCGATCATCCCGGCATTCCGCGAGCGCAATTGGCTGATCCACACCGCCGTGAACGACAGGAACAGTCCGACGAAAGCGAGGAGGGCAACGGCGACGGCAGGCATGCGGGCGGCTCCGGGGACGCGATATCCGTCATATACGGAGCCGAAGGCCAAACGGATGCATCGGGATGCGCCGCGACTTGCGCGCGGACGACAGGGGCGCGCACCGCGCTCTCCCGCGAAGGGCGGTTGCCCGACGCGGGGTGGCGCGGCGCCCGTTATGCCGCGTGCATGGCCCCGGTGGCGAGCACCGGACCGGTGGGTTGACCGCTCGGCGAGCCGCCGCGCGGCTCGATCGACACGGCGAGCACCGCGCGCGCGCTGAGCTGCGCGACGATCGCGGGCGGCAGCGTCATCGACGCCGGCGCGTCCGGCGTGAATACGCCGAGCGAGATCGGCTTCGCATTCGGCGGAATCAGCCAGAGCTCGGTCGAGCGATTCGCGGCGATCGTCGGCTTGTCCGCCGGTACCACGACCATCCGGGCGCGGCGCAGGTCGACCGTGGCGGTCCAGTGTGCGACGCCGTCCGCTCGTGCAATCGTGGCCACCATGTAGCTGCCCGCGACGGCGGCCGCGCGCGGCGGCGCTTCGTTCACCCGGATCAGGTTGACCGCGAGCAGTCCCAGCGCGGCCGCGCTCGCGCCGAGGCCGACCCAGCGCCACAGTCGCAGGCTGTTCCACCATCCGTCCGATGGCGCGGTGCCGTGTGCGGCCGGCGGAACGAAGAAGCCGAGGTCACGCTGGATTCGCGTCCAGACCCGGCCGGGCGGGGCGACGGGGGCGACGTCTTCCGCGAGCGGTGCGAAGCGGCGCTGCCAGCGCGCCAGCGTCGCCTGCAATAGCGGATCGCGTGCGGCGGATGCCTCGAGTGCGCGCCGCGCATCGGCGTCGAGCACGCCGAGCGCGTATTCCGCGCAGCGCAATTCGGGATCGTGATCGGCGGGCGTATTCATTGCTCGAGACATCCCTTCAGCTGCATCAGGCTGCGCCGGATCCAGCTTTTCATGGTTCCGAGCGGCACACGCAGGCGCGCGGCGAGTTCGCTGTAAGTCGCGCCGCTGAAAAAAGCCTCGCGTATTGCGCGGCCCTGAACCGGCTCGAGCCGCTCGAGGCAGCGTTCGAGGCGCTGGCGCTCCTGGCTTGCCTCCGCGAGCGCGGCGGGCGTCGGATCCTCGTCGGGGAGATCCAGCACCTGTTCGTCGTCGAGTGGCGCCTCGCGATGCTGCCGTAACCGGTCGATCGTCCTGTTGCGCGCCAGCGTGGTCAGCCACGTCATCGCACCGCCGCGTGCCGGATCGAATGCGTCGGCCCGTCGCCACACGGCCGTGTAGACCTCCTGGAGCAGATCCTCGGCTTCCCCGCGATCGTGAACCATGCGCACGATGATGCCGAACACCCGCGACGAGCTCAGCCGGTACAGCTCGGCGAAAGCCGCCTGGTCGCCGCTCGCGACCCGCGACATGACCTGGTTCAGGTGTTCGCGACGCACGGCATCGGCGTCGGTTGACGGGTCGAAGCGCTCGGCACCATCCGGCGTGTCGTTCATGCTGAAGAAATGGCGAGAATCGCCATGGCGTGAATGTCGAGCGAAATATAGCACTGCCGGATGCACTTGATCGAGCGATCGACGGCGGACCCGCTGAATGTCGCGCATGGTGGCGAACCGTATGAAGACGTTGCAACGAGATACGAACGAATCGCCCGCCGGGATGCAGACGACCGCTGCCCCCGCCGCTGCTGACGCGGCAGGGTGGTTGCATGCACAATGATGCGATTTCGTGGCCGGGAGGGCTTCAATGAAGCGATCTGTTTTTCGTGCATCCGTGCGGACGGCGGCCGTGGCCGTTGCCGGCGCGGCACTGTTGCTCGCGGGATGCGCGGGCCTCGCGGGCGGCAAGAGCGGCAACGCGCAGGTGCCGCAACCGGCCAAGGCGGTCGATCTCGATCGTTATGTGGGTAGATGGTATGAGTTCGCGCGCTATGAAAACCGTTTCGAGCGCGGTTGCGACGGCGTGACGGCCGACTATGCGAAACGCGACGACGGCCTCATCGGCGTGCGCAATACCTGTCGCGAAGGCGGGCCGGACGGCCCCGCGCGCAGTTCGGACGGAAGGGCGAGGATCGTGGCGAACAGCGGCGACGCGAAATTGAAAGTGTCGTTCTTCGGGCCGTTCTTTCTGGGCGACTACTGGATACTCGATCACGCCGACGATTATTCATGGTCGATCGTCGGCGAGCCGTCGGGGCGATTCCTGTGGATCCTGACGCGCGTCGCGAAGCCGTCGGCCGCGCAAGCCGCCGCGCTCGTCGAGCGCGTACGGACGCTCGGCTACGATACCGCGATGCTGCGCCGCACCGCGCATTGAACTGGCGGCGCCGGCCATCGGTTTGCGCGAGACGCGGCGCGCCTACGCGAGGCCGAACTAGACCTGCCCGCGATTGCGTGCGTCCACGGCGACCACCGTGGGCGACTCGGCCAGCGGGACGAAGCGCCGGGTCGCGCCGTCCAGTGCGTCTATCCCGCCCGTCTCGATGTCGTACACCCACCCGTGCAGGTTCATGCGTCCTTGCTCGAGCGCGAGTGCGACGGAAGGATGGGTGCGGAGGTTGGCAAGCTGGGCGATCACGTTTTCACGCACGAGCCCGTCGAGCTTCGCGCCCGGCGTATCGTATTGATGCGCGGCGTTGATGACTTTCGCGGCGTCGGCGTGGCGCAGCCAGTTCGCGACAGCGGGCAAGTGATCGAGGCAGGTGCAACGCGAAATCGCGCCCATCGCGCCGCAATCCGAGTGGCCGCAGATCACGATGTCGCGAACACCGAGGACGGCAACCGCATATTCGACCGTGGCCGACACGCCGCCGGGTTCAGGCCCGTACGACGGCACGATATTGCCCGCGTTGCGGATCACGAAGAGTTCGCCCGGTTCGCGCTGCGTGAGCAGTTCCGGCACGACGCGGCTGTCGGAGCACGTGACGAACAGTGCTTTGGGGTTCTGCGACGTGGCGAGTTGCTTGAAGAGTTCGACGCGTTGCGGGTAGACGTCGCGCTGAAAACGTAGAAAACCGTCGATGATGTCACGCATGCTTGCTCCAGGGCTTCGGATTCGATTCACCGGCGCAGCGAAGGCGGGTCGCTCGCGCGGCGGGCAATATTATGCCGATATCGGGCTTGCGTGGGTATGGTGCCCCTCCGACAAATAGGGCTGGATTCGATGTTTCGATGTCGCGTCGGCGGAGCCGGCCGGCTTCCGGGTTCGCCTGCCGCACGGCTTGCCGCGCATACGGGCGCCAATCGCGTGTTCGAGCGGGACAACTCGTCTGTTGTTTTGGGGGACGGGGCGGAAAGCGTTGAGGGCACTGGCTCGCGGAACGAGGGTGATCAAGAGTTCAACGAAATGTGATCACTTCCCGCGGCAAAATTTTGCACAATGACGGCAGCGCGGCTTTTCCGCCGCGACTCGACCCGGGCCGCCGATCGCCCGCCGACCACCGTTATCGAACCGAGCTTCGACGTGCCGCCGCCCACCGCCATGGACCAACCGAAACGCATCCTGATCGTCGAGGATGACGCCGACATCGCCGACGTGCTGAGCCTGCACCTGCGTGACGAGCGCTATGAAGTCGTGCACAGCGCGGACGGTGCCGAAGGGCTGCGCCTGCTCGAACAGGGCGGTTGGGATGCGCTGATCCTCGACCTGATGTTGCCGGGCGTCGACGGCCTCGAGATCTGCCGGCGCGCCCGCGCGATGACGCGCTACACGCCGATCATCATCACGAGCGCGCGGTCGAGCGAGGTCCACCGGATCCTCGGTCTCGAGCTCGGCGCCGACGACTACCTGGCGAAACCGTTCTCGGTGCTCGAACTCGTCGCGCGCGTGAAGGCGCTGCTGCGGCGCGTCGATGCGCTCGCGCGCGATTCGCGCATCGACGCGGGCACGCTCGACGTCGGAGGGCTCGCGCTCGATCCGATCGCGCGCGAGGCGAGCGTCGACGGCGCGCGCATCGACCTCACGCCGCGCGAATTCGACCTGCTGTACTTCTTCGCGCGGCACCCGGGCAAGGTGTTTTCGCGGATGGACCTGCTCAACGCGGTGTGGGGCTACCAGCACGAAGGCTACGAACACACGGTCAACACCCACATCAACCGGCTGCGCGCGAAGATCGAGGTCGATCCGGCCGAACCCGTGCGGATCCTCACCGTGTGGGGACGGGGCTACAAGCTCGCCGCGCCGGGCCAGCGGGACGCATGATGAAGCTCACGCTTACCCAGCGGCTGTCGCTCGTGTTCTCGATCCTGCTGCTCGCGTGCTCCGGCGCGTCCGCGTGGCTGCAGATCCGCGCGAACGACATGCGTGAAAAGGAAGTCGTGCAGGCGCTGTCGCGCGACCTGGCCGCGAACATCGCCAACAGCGCGCCGCTGATGGACGCGAACGGGCTGCGCCCGGACGCCGTGCGCACGCTGTTCAGCCAGTTGATGGGCGTGAACCCGAGCGTCGAGGTGTACCTGCTCGACAACGCCGGGCGCATCAAGGGCGACGATGCGCCGCCCGGCCACGTGAAGCGCGACCGTATCGATCTCGCGCCCGTGCAGCAATTCATCGCGGGCCGGCCGCTGCCGATCCTCGGCGACGACCCGCGCAGCCCGGACGCGCGCAAGGTGTTCAGCGCCGCGCCGCTGCAGCGCGCGGGGCAGCCGCCGTTGGGCTACATCTACGTGGTGCTGCTCGGCGAGGCGCACGACCGGCTTGCCGCGCGCGTCGATGCAGGCAACGTGCTGCGCACGACGCTGTGGTCGATGGCGGTGGTCGCGCTGCTCGGCTTGATCGCGGGTCTCACCGCGTTCAGTTTCATCACGCGCCCGCTGCGCCGGCTGACGGAGGCGATGCGCGGCTTCGACGCGAACGGCGCGCCCGACACGCAGCCGCCGGTGCCGCGCTCGCCGGGCCGGCGCGGCGACGACATCGTGGTGCTCGAATCCGCGTTCGCGCAGATGGCCGACCGGATCGGCGACCAGTGGCGCGCGCTGACGCGCCAGGACCAGCAGCGGCGCGAACTGATCACGAACATCTCGCACGACCTGCGTACGCCGCTGACCTCGCTGCACGGCTATCTGGAGACGCTGTCGCTGAAGGCCGACACGCTCGCCGAACCCGAGCGGCGGCGCTATTTGTCGATCGCGCTCGCGCAGAGCGCGAAGGTCGGCCGGCTCGCGCAGGCGCTGTTCGAGCTCGCGCGGCTCGAATCGGGCGGCGTGCAGGCCGAGCGCGAGCCGTTCTCGCTCGTCGATCTCGTGCAGGACGTGTTCCAGAAATTCGAGCTGACCGCGGCGTCGCGCGGCGTCGCGCTGCATGCGCGGATTCCGCCGCGCGTGCCGGTCGTGTCGGCCGATCTCGGGATGATCGAGCGCGTGCTGACCAACCTGCTCGACAACGCGCTGCGGCACACGCCGCCGCACGGCGAGGTCGAGGTCGCGCTGGAGCCGCGGGGCGACCGCGTGGTCGTGACCGTGGCGGATACCGGCGCGGGGATTCCGGCCGCGCGGCGCGAAGGGCTGTTCCAGCGGCCGCAGCGGCCGATGAGCGGCGGCACGGTGACGAGCGGCGGGCTCGGTCTGCTGATCGTGCACCGGATGCTCGCGCTCAACGGCAGCGGCATCCGGCTCGTCGACCGGGCCGGGCGCGGCGCGGTGTTCGAGTTTGCGCTGGCGGTCGCGCCGGCGGCGGCCGGCGACGCGCGCTGACCGCCGTCGGCGGCATCCGCCGTGCTTATCCGCCGCGCTTGCGCCGCACGTCGCTCGGCGTCGTGCCGGTCCAGCGCTTGAACGCGTGGCGGAACCCGACCGCATCGCTGAAGCCGAGGGTCAGCGCGATGTCCTCGGTGCTGAGCGTGGTCGTGCTGAGGTAGTCGATCGCGAGCGCCTTGCGCACGCTCGTCAGCAGCTCGCTGTACGACGTGCCTTCGGCTTCGAGCTTGCGGCGCAACGTGCGCGACGTGATGCACAAGGTGTCCGCGATCGCGTCGATGTCGGGAAACTGCCCGGGCGTGCGCGTGAGTTCCTGGTACACGCGCCGCGTGACGCCGGCCTGGCTGCGCAATGCCTCGAGCAGGCTCGCGCAGTGCGACGACACCTGCGCGGCGGTGATCGGATTCGCGAGCTGCGGCGCGCGCGCGAGCCAGGCGGCCGGATAGCTGAGCACGTGGTGCGGCTGGTCGAACGCGATCGGGCATTCGAGCGCGTCGGCCAGTGCTGCCGCGTGCGGCGGTTCCGGCTGCGCGAACTGCGCGCGCGCCGGCACGCACCACGCGCCCATCACGTCCTTGATGATCGTCACGTGCAGCGCGAACTGCATGTCGATCAGGAAACGGTACAGCGGCGCGTCGAGATCCGGCAGCGCGACTTCGTGCCGGTCCGGAAACAGCCACGACGCGGTGTCGCCCTGTTCGACCCAGCGGATCGCGAGCATGCCGTTCGCGAGGCGGTGATACTTGACCGCCGAATCGAACGCGTGCGCGAGCGATTCCGAGCACAGCATCGCGTAGCCGTACATCCCGTAGCTCGACGCGTGCAGCCGGCGGCCGACGCGCACGCCGAGATCGGTGCCGTCGTAGTGGCCGATCGCATGGCGCGCGGCTGTCAGGAACTGCAGCGGCGACGTGAGCGTGAACGGGTCCGCGACGTCGGTCGGCGTCAGGCCGGTGCCGTCGAGCACCGCGGCCGGGTCGAGGCCGGCCTGGGCGGCCACGTCGAGCAGCACGGCCAGCTTGGCCGGCGTGAAGCGCTGCTCGCGCAGCGCGTGAGCGGGCGCGGCGTCCGGCAGGCGGACTGCGCGGGCGGCCGTCGGGTTCAAGAGCGCACTGCGCGGCATGGCGGGATCCTGCGTCCGAATCGATATCGTTTACGGCACGCAATTCTGCGCGGGAACGGTCCCATGCGCTACAGGGTTCACCCTGATACGCGCGCCGGCATGACCCGGCGCACCCGGCCTCGACCGGCGTCAGCCGGCCTGGAACACGCCGGCTTGCCATGCGAACGGCTTCGCGAGCCGGTTCCACGTGTTGATTTGCGCGACGATCAGCGTGAGTGTCGCCAGTTCGTCGCGATCGAAGTGCTCGCGTGTCGCGGCGACGAGCGCGTCGTCGATCGCGTGCTCGCTGAGCAACGTGAGCGCTTCGGCCCAGCGCAGCGCGGCCTGCTCTTTCGGGCTGTAGAGATCGGGCGTTTCGTGCCATACCGGCAGCAGGTTGTAGCGCAGCGGATCGTCGCCGGCATGGATGCCTTCCTTGATATGGCGGTCGAGACAATACGCGCAGCCGTTCAGCTGCGACACACGTGCGCGCACCAGTTCGACGAGCTTGAAGTCGTGACCGGTGTGGTTCGCGTATTCCTCGACGTTGAGCACGACGTCGAGCAGTCGGGCGGGAAGCTGTCCAAACGAGATGCGTTCAGGCATGGCGATTGACCTTTGATCGAGTGGTTGACCGAGGAGTCCGGTCTTGTTTCCGTGCACTGCCGGGATAGCTGGCAGTTACGAAGCAATCCTTATCATGAGGAGGATGGGGCGACCGGCGTGACCGGGCGACGAGACGGACGTGATCCGTCGTGCGGATGCGCCCGGCTTCATCGGCGGCGGTTGCGGAAGGGTGGACCGTCGCGAACCGGAAGCGAAGCGATCGTATCAGGCGCGGCCGGCGACCGGAATCGCCCGATCCCGTATGGTGTTCATGCCGGCAGGGCGATAGTCGGACCGCCGCACCGAGTCAGCCCTGAACGACCGGGCGAGCACGCAGGATCGCGTCGGCGAACTCGACGAATCCGCTGCCGCCGGGGCCGTGCGTGATCCATCGCGGCAGGACGGGCAAGTGCTGCAGATAGTCGACCACGGTGCTCATGCCGGCCGTGTGCGTGAAATAGCCGAACATCGGCGCGTCGTTCGTGGAATCGCCGGAATACGCGACGCACGCCGGCGCGGCGTCGGCGTCGACGCCGTACGTGCCCGACAGCACGCGCAGCGACATCGACAGCTTGTCGTATCCGCCGATCCAGCCGATGATCCACAGATTGTTGATGGTCGCGTCCGCACCGGCCGCGACCAGCGCGTCGAGGATCCGGTCGTCCTGGCCGGAGCCCGTGCGTGCGTACGCGAGCGACGTCAGCCTGAAGTCCTGGTCGTCCGCGAGGCGTGCGGCAGGGACGGCCTGCTCCACATGCCGCGCGATACGCCGGTGTGCGTCACGCGCGTCGGCGAGCGCGTCGTCCGCGTGCCAGTAGCGGCGTTCGACGCCGTGCCCGTCCGGGCCGCGCCGAATGAAGAGTCCGCCATTCTCCGCAATCACGCCGTCGACCGGCCACATGCGCGCCATCTGGTCGCACCAGCCCGCCGGCGCGGCGGTCACGGGAATCACGCGGATGCCGTGCGCCTGCAGCCGCTCGAGGGCCGCATAGGTGTGCGCGGCCAGGCGGCCCCGATGGGTCAGGGTCTCGTCCATGTCGGTCAGCAAAAATCGAACGGACGAGAAGGTGTCGGCGGGAGCGAGGGAAAGCGGCTGCATCGTTTCGACGAATGAAGGGCGATCGTCGATTATGAAGAAGGGCGGCGGGCGCTGCCATGCCGCTTGATGCTTTGCAATCCGCGTTGCGGAATAAACGGCTGCCCGCCGCGGCAAGCGAGGTTGCCTGGACAAGTGCGCCTGCCCGCATGTCCGTTTCGATCATCTTTTCGGCCGCCCGGATCATTTGCAAAGCGCGTCGCGCGAGCGATAGTCGCCGGTCAGGCGACGGCCCGCGTCCTTTCGGCGTGCAGGCCGCCGTGCGAACGGTGCGCCGGGTGCGCACCGTCCCCCGAGCCGAGGAGTGAGACATGACGAAGAGACACTGGACCGGGTCGTATGGCTCGATCCCCGCCGAGATCGACGCCGATCGCCACCCTTCCGTCAGCGCGCTGCTGGACGATGCGATGCGCCGCTTTGCCGATCGCCCGGCGTTCCATGCGTACGGCCGCACGCTCACCTATGCCGACGTCGACCGCCTGTCGACCGCGCTGGCCGCCTATCTGCAACAGGTCGTCGGCGTGCGCAAGGGCGATCGCGTGGCCGTGATGCTGCCGAACGTGCTCGCGTTTCCGGTCGTGTTCGTCGCCGTCGCGAAGATCGGCGCGGTCCAGGTCAACGTGAACCCGCACTACACCGCGCGCGAGCTCGAGCATCAGCTCGACGACGCGGGCGTCGAGGTGGCCGTCGTCTGCGGCGGCTCGATGGGCACGTTCGCCGACGTGGTCGGCGCCACGCGCGTGCGCACCGTGCTGAGCGTGGGGCGCGGCGATCTCGGCGTCGTCGATGCGCCGGCCGGCACGTGCGACGCGCTGCCGCCCGGCTCGATCGCGCTCGCGGACGCGATTGCCGCGGGTGAAGCGCTCGTGTACGCGCCGGTCGCGCTCGGCGGCGCGGACCTGCTGCTGCTGCAATACACCGGCGGCACGACCGGCCTGTCGAAGGGCGCGGCGCTGTCGCACCGCAACCTCGTCGCGAACATCGAACAGTTCGCGGCGATCGTGCCGGCCGCGCGGGCGCCGGGCGAAGAGGTCGTCGTCACGGCGATCCCGCTGTATCACATCTTCGCGCTGACGGTGAACTTCCTGTCCTACTTCGCGATCGGCGCACAGAACTGGCTCGTCGCGAATCCGCGCGACATGGACGGGTTCATCGACGTGCTGAAGGCCGCGCGGCCGACGGTGTTCGTCGGCGTGAACACGCTGTACGCGGGGCTCGCCGGCCATCCGCGGCTGAAGGAAGTCGACTGGTCGCGGCTGAAGCTGTCGGCCGGCGGCGGCGCGGCGGTGATCGACGTGATCTCGTCGCGCTGGAAGGCCGTGACGGGTAATTTCATCCGCGAGGGTTACGGGCTGTCCGAAACGTCGCCGGTCGTGTCGTTCAACCCGCAGTCGATCGATGCCTTCACGGGCACCACGGGCCTGCCGCTGCCGTCGACCGACGTGAAGCTCCTCGACGACCAGGACCGCGAGGTGGCGATCGGCGAAGCGGGCGAGATCTGCGTGAAGGGGCCGCAGGTGATGAGCGGCTACTGGCAGAAGCCGGACGCGAACGCGGCCGCGTTCACCGCGGACGGTTATTTCCGTACCGGCGACGTCGGCGTGTTCGACGAGGCCGGCTTCCTGCGGATCGTCGACCGCAAGAAGGACATGATCATCGTGTCGGGTTTCAACGTGTACCCGAACGAAGTGGAAGCGGTCGCGACCGCGCTGCCGGGCGTCGCCGAATGCGCATGCATCGGCGTGCCGGATCCGCGCACGGGCGAGGCCGTCAAGCTGTTCGTGGTGCGCTTGCCGGATACCGACGTGAGCGAGGCACAACTCGTCGCGCATTGCCGCGCGAGCCTGGCGGCGTACAAGGTGCCGAAGATCGTCCGCTTCGTCGACCGGCTGCCGAAGTCGACGGTCGGCAAGATCCTGCGGCGGGAACTGAGCCGTATCGACTGACGGCGACGATGCGCCGCGCTGCCGCCGCGGCGCGGCCCCGCGCGCCGAAGACCGCGAGGGCCCCGAAGGCCCGGCGCGGGCCGCTCAAGTACAATGCGAGCGGTTCGACCGACGGGGACGCGATGACCGGTTCTGACTCACTTTCCGCCCGGCCCGGGCATGCGCTGCCGTCGCCGAGCGCGACGGTGCCGATCTCGCTCGTCAACGGCTTCCTGGCAAGTGCGGGCGCGCAGCGCGACGTGGTCGAGCGCTACCTGCGCGGCGCCGGCATCCCGCTCGAGCTGCTTGGCGAGCCGCATGCGCGCGTGACGGAGGAGCAGTTCTCGACGCTGTACCGCACGCTCGCGATCGACCTCGACGACGAGATGCCCGGCATCTTCTCGCGCCCGCTGCGCGGCGGCACGCTGAAGTACCTGTGCCTGAGCCTGCTCGATGCGCGCAACCTCGAAACGGCGCTGCATCGTTTCGGGCAATTCTTCCATATCCTGCTCGACGACTTCTTCGTCGAATCGAAGCGCGACGGCCTCGTCGCGCAGGTGCTGCTGCGCCCGAACGACGCGATCGGCCCGATCGGCGCGCTCGGCCAGGAGCTGATGCTCAAGCTCGTGCACGGGGTGTGTTCCTGGCTGATCGGGCAGAAGATCCCGCTGTTGCAGATCGAGTTCGCGTGCCCGCGGCCGCGCCACGCGGTCGAACACCTGTATTTCTTCACCGGCTCCGTGAAGTTCGACCGCGAGCGCACGCTGATGCGCTTCAGTGCCGACTACCTCGACGCACCGATCCGGCAGAGCAAGCGCAACCTGCGCAAGTTTCTCGCGCGTGCGCCCGGAGACTGGATCTTCGAAACGTTCAGCGAACAGCTCGTGTGCCATCGCGTGCGGCAGTACCTGTCGGCGGCGCTGCCCGACCTGCCCGTGATCGAGCAGGCGGCCGAGCACCTGCATTGTTCGGTGCGCACGCTGAGCCGTCACCTTGCTGCCGAAGGAACGACGTTCCAGGTGCTGAAGGACGAGTTGCGGCGCGACATCGCGATCCAGCGGCTGACGGACACGCCGGACACGATCGCGGCGATCGGCGCCGATATCGGTTTCGACGATCCGAGCGCGTTCCATCGCGCGTTCCGGCACTGGACGGGGAGCACGCCGGGGACTTACCGGCGCCAGGCCTGATGCGTGCGGGGGCAGCCGGATTTCGCGGACGGCTCCCATAACCGGCTGCCATCGGTCGGTCCCATAGCCGGCTCCCTTTTTGATGTGTGCATTTGCGAAAGCGAAACGCGATTTCACCGACTGCAGCGCACCGCCACGCGCCCGGAGGGTGTCCATGCGCCGGACGCAGTCGAATCGAATATCGAACCGGCGCGGCCTTGTTTTCGTCAAGCCAAACGTGCGTTTGCGAGAATGGATGTCGAAGAAGCGTGGTGCGGACTGACCGACGGCGTCATCACCTCGTATTCGCTTTTCTATGGGGACTTAACGGCGAAAGAGTGCCGCCAGATAGTGGCGCATGGCGTAGAGGTAAATGAGCAAGATGACTGCCGACACTGCGGTGGCTGCCACGCGCTGCGCCGCGGCCGATTTTGACTTGACAGGCGGTCGGGAGGCTGTCCCTTTTTGCCTGATTCGATTTGCCGCAAGCAATACTGCAGCCAATGCCCCGGCTCGAATCACTGCATCGGTCATGGTCATTTTCTATTTGCGTGATGTTTGATCGGTCGAGATGTGCGATTTGAGAGGTATGGTACACGTAGCAGCCGATTTCTCAGGTCGGGTGTACTGTCGAACGCAGGCCGAATCCCTGAAACGCCTTCCCGCCAAACCCGTGTCCAGCCGACCGTTCCCGGCCACACCTCCCCATCCCGTGGCCGGTTTTGTCACTATGTGGGCCGGATATGACAATGAGAATCGGCGACGGCGGCATTACGATGGGTCGTCACGTCGCCCGGGTCTGGCCGGTTCTGCCGTATCCGCCCGCCCGATCGCGCCTCATTCACCGCCTGATTGGAACATCGACCATGAGCTATAACGCCCCCGTCAAGGACATGCTGTTCGTGCTGAAGGAACTCGCGGGCATCGACGCCGTCGCGCAGTTGCCGGGCTTCGAGGATGCCGGTTACGACACGGCGCAGGCCGTGCTCGAGGAGTCCGCGAAATTCTGCGGCGAGGTGCTGGCGCCGCTGAACGTCGAGGGCGACCGCCACCCGAGCAGCTGGAAGGACGGTGTGG
>NZ_JAAGPK010000127.1:0-24148 GCF_017104685.1 Burkholderia sp. Tr-20355
TCGTGCCCGCGCCTGCCCCTGCACCTGCACCCGCGTCCGCGGCATCCGCCCCCGCATCGGCATCCGCGCCGTCGAGCGCATCGCCGGCGCCCGCCACCGCCAACCCTGTCGCATCGTCCGCGCCGTCCGGCGCGAGCGCACCGGCCGCGAACTGACCGGGCCGCCGTGTCGTCGCGCCCGGCTGCATACGGCTCGGCACGACGATACGCCCGCCTTCCGCGTTATTCACCGCAGCAGTTTCCGCCATCGGGCGGCGTGAGCGCCCTGCCTGCGGCGCTCCCGCCTTACCGCAACGTCGCGCGCAGCGTCTGCAGCTGCTCGACGGACGCCGTCACGCCGCCGCAGACGATCACCGCGATGTCCGACGCCGACGCAAGCACCGGCACCGGCCGCTCGAGCGCATCCAGCGCGGCGCCGCATGCGGGTTCGACGACGATCCGGTGTTCGTCGACGAACCGCAGCGACGCGGCCACCGCGTCCGCATCGGACACGACGACGGGATGGATCGCGTGCCGCGTCGCCCATTCGACTGCCGCATCGCATGGCCGCTTCGCGCCGAGCGACGTCGCGATGCTCGCGATTGCCGCGAGTTCGACCGGACGCCCCTGCGCGACCGAGCGCGCATAGCAGTCGGCGCCTTCCGTTTCGGCCGCGACGACCGGCACGTCGTGCCAGCCGTTGCGCGCGAGCCCTTCGAGCACGCCGCACAGCAGGCCGCCGCCGCCGACCGCGAGCACCACCGCACCGGGCTTCGGCCCGGCGGCCGCCATCTCGTCGATCATCGTCGCGTGCCCCTGCCACAGCACGGGATCGTCGAACGGATGGACGAACGCATCGTGCTCGCCGAGCGCCGATTGCGCAAACGCGTTTGCCTCGGCCCAGCTCGCGCCATGCACGACTACCTCGGCGCCTTCGACACGAATCAGCTCACGCGCGCGCGCCGAGGCGCTTTCCGGCACGACGACGCGTACCGGCACGCCGAGCACGCGGCCGCAATACGCGACCGCGATGCCCGCGTTACCGCCCGACGACGACACGAATCGCCGCGCGCCGGCCGCGTGCCGCGCTTCGCAGACGGCACCGATGCCGCGCAGCTTGAACGAGCCCGATGGCTGCAGCGCATCGAGCTTCAGCCGGATCGTCCGGCCGAGCCGGCGGGACGCGATTTGCGAGCGGATATAAGGAGTCGGGATATGTAGCGGCATCGGACAAGGCTCAGTGGAGACGGAGGAAGCGCACGCGACTCGCGAGCCAGCGCGTGCGCCCATGACGGTCATCGTACGGCAGGCCTGCCATGCTTTCCAATACCATCGAATGGTATTTGCTATGCTCCACAGGTATATCGACGAACTCGGACGAGCATCGCATGCGCCAGATCGAACTGCGTCACCTGCGCTATTTCGTGGCTGTCGCCCAGGCCGGCAGCGTGATGGCCGGCGCCCGCGCGGCCGGCATCGTCCAGCCCGCGCTGTCGCGGCAGATCCGCGAGCTTGAGGACGCGATCGGCACGCCGTTGCTGATCCGACGCGCGACGGGCGTCACGCTCACCGCGGCCGGCGCGAGCTTCCTGAAGGATGCGACCGGCCTGCTCGCAACGGTGCAGGCCAGCCGCGAACGCGCGTTGCGCAGCGCGGCCGGCCAGCTCGGCGAACTGCGGCTCGGCGCGCTGCCGAACTGCCTGCCGCTGCCGATCGTCGCAAAGGTGCTCAAGGCGTTTCGCGACGCGTGCCCGGACGTGCAGTTGTCGATCGCGCCGATGCTGTCGGCCGAACAGGCGAGCGCGCTGATGCGCGGCCAGCTCGACGCCGGGATCATGGCGTGGCGCCGCGACGAGGCGCCGCACCTGTCGGGCGTGCGGCTGCTGAGCGACCGCTTCGTGCTCGCGATGCCCGCGCCGCCGGGCGGCCGCTTCAATGCGCCGCGCACGCTGGCCGACGTCGCGGACGAACCGTTCGTCTGGTTCGACGCGCAGCGCTCGGCCGCGCACCACCGGTTCCTGATGGCGCAGTGCCAGCAGGCCGGCTTCACGCCGCGCATCGCGCAGGTCGGCAGCGACATCCCGACGCTGATCGGCCTCGTCGCGGCCGGAATGGGGTGCGCGTTCGTGCCGGAAAGCGCGTCGCCGACCTGCCCGCACACGGTCAGGCTCGTCGCGCTCGACGAGCTCGCGAGCCGCTTCGACATCGAATTCGTGTTCGATGGCGCGGCGGCGGCGCCCTCGCCGATCGTCGCGCGGTTTCTCGCGGCCGTGCGCGATGCGGCCGACGAAGCGGGTTGACCCTGCACCGGGCGCCTTGCCAGCCCGGCATCCGGTCAGGCAAGGCGATCCGCACGCCAGCCGACGCGCGACGCCCCCTCTGCTGATTCGCCGTTTTGGCGGCCTCATCGCGCTAAACAAGACGGCCGTGCCAGCGAAAAATCTTTCAAAATCCTGACAATCCGCGCCGCGGCACCGGAATTTTTAAATTGGCACCAAAAACCGCCGTTTAACGCCGCTTCGAATTGTCATGGCCCGAAATATACTGCGCCCGCATCCAACCCTCGTGCCAAAGAGAGGATGCGTTTTCGCCCCGGCCACGGTCCCCCTGTGGTCGGGGCTTTTTTCGCTTGCGCCTTGCCTGTAAAGGGTTTCCAGCCGTGGCGCGAGGTCTGTTTCACGGGATGGAAGGCGCCCGGTCGACGGGCCCTGGCTGCCCCGCCGCCCGTCACCGCACGGTTGCCGGGCAACGTGCGGCATGCAATGCCGGACGGCCCGCCCGTCCGCCGCAAACCGTCACCGAATCGCGGCGCGCGGCAGAACAATCCGATTTCCGCCTTACCCATACCTTTCACCACCGACACCGTCGTTCGCCTGCCTCGCCGGCGCAACGCCCGCGGCCTGGCGGGCACACCGCGCGCGCTCCGTATTGTTGACATGGAATCAAGATAATTTCGTTCCAATCCGGCTTTTTCCGCAAAAATAATCCAGGCACACTTCGCCCTGTCCGCAACGGCCCCGTGCCGTCACCCACGAATACAGGAGCCCATCGCGTGAACACCACGACTTCCTCTCCTTCCCGCCCCGGCGGCAGCGCCGCGCTGCCGCTGCTGGCGCTCGCCGCCGGCGCGTTCGGCATCGGCACGACCGAGTTCTCGCCGATGGGCCTGCTGCCCGTGATTGCCGACGGCGTGCACGTGTCGATTCCGCAGGCCGGCATGCTGATCAGCGCGTATGCGATCGGCGTGATGGTCGGCGCGCCGCTGATGACGCTGCTGCTCGCCCGCTGGTCGCGCCGCTCGGCGCTGATCGCGCTGATGTCGATCTTCACGATCGGCAACCTGCTGTCGGCCGTCGCGCCGGATTACACGACGCTGCTGCTCGCCCGCCTCGTGACGAGCCTCAACCACGGCGCGTTCTTCGGGCTCGGCTCGGTGGTCGCGGCCAGCCTCGTGCCGCGCGACAAGCAGGCAAGCGCCGTCGCGACGATGTTCATGGGCCTCACGATCGCGAACGTGGGCGGCGTGCCGGCCGCGACCTGGCTCGGCCAGATCATCGGCTGGCGCATGTCGTTCGCGGCGACCGCGGGCCTCGGCCTGATCGCGATCGCCGGCCTGTTCGCCGCGCTGCCGAAGGGCGAGGCCGGCAAGATGCCCGATCTGCGGGCCGAACTCTCGGTGCTGACGCGCCCGGTCGTGCTCGGTGCGCTCGCCACGACGGTGCTCGGCGCCGGCGCGATGTTCACGCTCTACACGTATGTCGCACCGACGCTCGAACACCTGACCGGCGCGACGCCCGGCTTCGTAACCGCGATGCTCGTGCTGATCGGCGTCGGCTTCTCGATCGGCAACATCGCGGGCGGCCGCCTGGCCGACCGCTCGCTCGACGGCACGCTGATCGGCTTCCTGCTGCTGCTGATCGCGACGATGGCGGCGTTCCCGCTGCTCGCCAGCACGCATGCCGGCGCGGCCGTCACGCTGCTCGTGTGGGGCGTCGCCACGTTCGCGGTCGTGCCGCCGCTGCAGATGCGCGTGATGCGCGCGGCCCACGAAGCGCCGGGCCTCGCGTCGGCCGTCAACATCGGCGCGTTCAACCTCGGCAATGCGGTGGGCGCCGCGGCCGGCGGCGCGGCAATTTCGGCCGGGTTCGGCTACGCGGCGGTGCCGCTCGTCGGCGGCCTGGTCGCCGCGGCCGGACTCGCACTCGTCCTGCTGCAGATCGCGCAGCGCCGCGCGCCGGCCGCCGCGAACTGACACGCGCGGCTCGCCCGGGCTGCCGCCCGGTTCGGCAAGGACACCTACGGCCGCGCAATGCGGCCGTTTTCATTTCCCGTCCGCCGTCCGGATTCCCGTTTTTCTCTTCACCCGGGAAAAATCCGGAATATCCGTCTCCCGACATCATTTCGACCGGATCGATTCACGAACCGGTTAAATACCTGGCATCGCCCAACCGATTCATTGCCGCTCGTTCAATTTCACCGCGCGCATGAATTATCCAATTCGAATTCGCCGCTTCGATTCACCGAACCAATCGGAAAAATCGTGCCGCACCCCACCCCGACAGGCATTCTTTTCCGCGTCGCAGCAAAATATTTCGCGTGAAATCCGGCAATTAAATCCAAATCCGCAATATTTCCCGGATTTATTCAATAAATAACCCATTCATTCGTCACGAAATACAACAACCCCAAATTTAAGATTGAAAGACTCATCGATTCGTATCAGCATTTACCGTGCTGCGGCGTGCGAAGCGCGGCATAAATCCAATGAAAAATCGACCGATGAGGGATCAGAGTGAAAGTCGCCATCGCTTCCACGACGTTGTCGCTCGCGCTGTCAATCGGCCTTTCGACACCCACCGCCGACGCGGCCGTCTATACGAACGGCACCGCGACCGCCACCTTCAACGTCACGCTGACCCTGCAGCCGAACTGCACGATCGCCGCGAACCCGCTGGCCTTCGGGACCAACGGCGTGCTGGCGACCGCGATCAACCAGCAGACGACCGTCAGCGTCACCTGTACCAACACGACGCCATACAACGTCGGCCTCGACGCCGGTTCGGTCACCGGATCGAGCGTCGCGAGCCGCCTGATGGCCGGCACGTCGACCGGCAATACGACGACGACCGTCGGCTTCCAGTTGTACCAGGACGCCGGGCGCACGACGATCTGGGGCAACACGCAGGGCACCAACACCGTGGCCGGCACCGGCACGGGCGCCGCGCAGGCGCTGACCGTCTACGGCCAGGTGCCCGCGCAGGCGACGCCGAAGCCGGACACCTATCAGACGACCGTCACCGCAACCGTCTACTTCTGACCGGCGCCGTTTCGCATGCTCGCAATACGTCGAACGCTCGCCGCGCTGCTGTGCGCGGCAGGTGCCGCGCACGCCGCGTCGCTGCAGATTTCCCCCGTCACGATCGAATTCGGTACCGACGACACGGCCACCGGCATCACGCTGCGCAATCCCGGCGAGCGGCCCGTGTACGGACAGGTACGCGTATTCCGCTGGGACCAGGCCGACGGCCAGGACACGCTGACGCCCACCGAGGATCTCGTCGCGAGCCCGCCGCTGATCGAGGTCGGCACGCAGTCCGAGCAGCTGATCCGCGTCGTGCGCGCCTCGCGCGCGCCTTCCGGCGTCGAACAGTGCTACCGGCTGCTGATCGACGAGCTTCCGCCCCCGGGCGAGGCGCCGACCAACGGTGTCTCGATCCGGCTGCGCTATTCGATTCCGGTGTTCGTCGAACCGGCAGCCCCCGGCGCGCCGCAACTCGACTGGACGCTCGCGCGCGGCAACGAAGGCTGGGTGCTGCGCGTGCGCAACGTCGGCACGCGCCGCGCGCAACTGGCGTCGGTCGAACTCGTCAACGGCGACGGTCGTGCGTACCCGCTCACGCGCGGGCTGCTCGGCTACGCGCTGGCGGGCCGCACCGGCCAGTGGAGCGCGCCGCTGCCGGCGGGTCTCGTGCCCGGCGGCAAGGTCACGGTGCGGGCGGCCGTCAATTCGCAGCCGGCCAGCGCGGTCGTCGCGGTGGAGCCGCCGGGCTAGACCGCCGGTGCGCCGCCCGGCCTCTTCCCCTTCGCCACGCGCCGGCGCACGCCCGGCCAACGGACGCGGAACGTCGCGACGCACCCGCCGCATCGTGCTCGCGGCCGTCGTGGCGAGCCGCCTGCTCGTGCTTGGCGGCGCCCGCGCGGACGAACCCGCGGCGCTCGTGATGACCGACCGCACGCACGACGTGATCCTCGAAGTCAGCGTCAACGGCGAAAATACGGCGCTGCTCGCGCACTTCCGCGAACGCGACGGCCGACTGTCGGCGAGCGGCGCCGACCTGCGCACGATCGGCTTCGCGACCGACCGCCTCGGCATCGCCGACGCGGCGACGGTCGAACTCGACACGATTGCCGGCCTGCGTTACCGCTACGACGCGGCACGCCAGAGCGTCGATCTGGAGATGGCCGACGCACTGCGCCGCCCGTACGCGGTCGACAGCCGCGCGCTGCCGCCCACGCAAGCGGCCACCGCATCGCGCGGGCTCGCGATCAACTACGAGGCATACGCGCAGACGATCGGCGACCGGCAGTTCTCGCTCTACACCGACGTGCGCTACTTCGATCCGAACGGCGTGTTCAACCACACCGGCACCGCGTCCTTCTACAACGGCCAGCGGCGCTACACGCGCTTCGATACGTACTGGAGCCATTCGGACCCGGCGCGGCCGAGCACGACGCAGATCGGCGACGCGATTTCCGGGTCGCTCGCGTGGACGCGTTCGGTCCGTCTCGGCGGCGTCCAGTGGCGCAGCAATTTCGCGCTGCGGCCCGACCTCGTGACGTTTCCGATTCCGTCGCTCGCGGGCTCGGCCGCGGTGCCGTCGGCGGTCGACCTGTACATCAACAACGTACGGCAATACACCGGCAACGTACCGAGCGGCCCGTTCATCATCCACGACGTGCCGGGCATCACCGGCGCCGGCCAGGCGACCGTCATCACGCGCGATGCGCTCGGGCGCACGGTCGCGACGTCGGTGCCGCTCTATGTCGATACGCGCATGCTGTCGGCCGGGCTGTCGAGCTATTCGTTCGAGGCCGGCTTCCTGCGCCGCAACTACGCGCTGCAGTCGTTCGACTACGACACGCGGCCGGCCGTCAGCGGCTCGATGCGGCGCGGCCTCGGCGATGCGCTGACCGTCGAAGGGCATGCGGAAGCGACCGGCGGCGTGCTCAACGCCGGCGTCGGCGCGCTGATGCGGCTCGGTTATGCCGGTGTGCTGAACGGCGCGATCGCGGGCAGCGTCGGCCGCTTTTCCGGCACGCAGGTGAGCGTCGGCTACCAGCTGATCGAGCCGCGCTTCTCGATCAACGCGCAGACGATCCGCGCGTTCGGCCGCTACGGCGACCTCGCATCGCGCGACGGCTCGCCGGTGCCGTCGGCGACCGACCAGGCGACGCTCGCGCTGCCGTTCATGCACCGCCAGACGCTGTCGCTCAGCTATATCGGCTTCCGGCTGCCGCAAGGCCCGAGCGCGCGGATCGGCACCGTGTCGTACACGCTGAGCTTCGGCGATCTCGCGTCGATGAGCGTGAGCGCCTACCGCGATTTCGCGCAGCAGGGCGCGAACGGCGCATTCGTGTCGCTGAACATCGGGCTCGGCCGCAATACGTCGATCAACGCGACCGTCGGCCGCCAGCGCGGCCAGTCGAACTACACGGTCGACGCGAGCCGTCCGCCCGACTACGACGGCGGCTGGGGCTGGGGCGTGCAGACCGGCGGGACGGGCGCCGTGCCCTACCGGCAGGCGCAGGTGCGCTATCTCGGCCGCGCGGGCGAAGTCATCGCGGCCGCGCAGGGCATCGACCGCCAGACGGGCGCATCGCTCGACGTCAGCGGCGCGCTCGTGTTGATGGACAGCAGCCTGCAGATGTCGCGCCGCATCGACGACGGCTTCGCGCTGGTGTCGACCGACGGCGTCGCCGGCATCCCGGTGCTGCATGAGAACCGCGTGATCGGCACGACCGATCGTGCCGGGCATCTGCTCGTGCCCGACCTGAACGCGTACCAGAACAACCAGGTCGCGATCGATTCGATGAAGCTGCCGGCCGACGCGCGGATCGCCCGCACGTCGATGACGGTCGTGCCGCAGGCGCGATCGGGCGTGATCGCGCATTTCGGCGTGTCGCGCTATCGCGCGGCGTCGGTGATCCTGCACGATGCCGCCGGCAAGCCGCTGCCGGCCGGCGCGCGCGTGCATCATGCCGAAAGCGGCGCGGACACGATCGTCGGCTACGACGGGCTCACGTTCATCGACGGGCTGAAGGCGGACAACCATCTCGTGATCGATGACGGCACGCGGCGTTGCGTCGCGGCATTCGCGTTCACCGCGCCCGGCAACGGCACGCTGCCGACCGTCGGGCCGCTGGTCTGCAGGGCGGCGCCATGAGGGCCGTGCTGCTGCTCGTCGTCGCGTTCGTCGCGTGGTGCGGCGTGCCGGGCCGTGCACAAGCGGAAACGTGCACGGCCACCGCGTCGACGGTCAGCTTCGGTTCGGTCAGCCCGATCACGCGCGCGTCGGTCGCCGCGACCGGCACCGTCAGCGTCACCTGCACGTGGTCGGCCGTCACGCTGACGCCGAACGTGCTCGTGTGCCTGAATCTCGGCGGCACGAGCCCGCGCAGCCTCGTGAACGGCACCAACGCGATGCAGTACGACCTCTATCTCGATGCCGCGCACTCCGTCGCGTGGGGCTCCGTCTACTCCGGCACGACGCCCGCGTCGGTCACGCTCGTCAAACCCGCGCTCGGCACGAGCGCGAGCGCCACGGTCACGGTTTACGGGCAGATCACCGCGAACCAGCCGACCGTGCCGACCGCCGGCAACAGCACGACGACCTACTCGCAGACGTTCGGCGGCAACACGACATCGATCAACGCGGGGTTCTATCTGCTCGGTGCGCCGACCTGCGCGTCGCTGACGGCATCGAACGGCACCTTTCCGTTCAGCGCAACCGCGAACGTGATCAACGACTGCAACATCAGCGCGACCAACGTGAACTTCGGCACGGCGAGCGTGCTGTCGGGCGCGCTCGCGGCGACCGGTTCGATCACCGCGCAATGCACGAACGGCGACGCGTGGAAAATCGCGCTGAACGGCGGCGGCAGCGGCAACGTGACGGCGCGCCAGATGCAGCGCAGCGGCGGCGGCGGCGCGATCAACTACGGGCTGTACACGGATGCCGCGCACTCGGTCACCTGGGGCGACGACACGGGCGGAAGCGCGACCGTCACGGGCGTCGGCACCGGCACGTCGCAGGCCGTCACCGTGTACGGCGCGGTGCCCGCGCAGACCACGCCCGCGCCCGGCAACTACAGCGACACGATCACCGCGACGATCAGCTTCTAGCGGGCTGGCGGCGCGGCGCTCAGAACATCACGGTCCACGCGGCCGGCGCGCCCGCGCCGACGCTGCGCGGCGGCGTCGTCCGCGCGCCGGCCACGCTCACGTGGCTCACCTGGAACGGCGTGCCGTGCGCGCAACTGACGCTCGGCATGTCCGCGTCCACGCCCGGTTGCACGGCCGGCGCGATCGTGCAGGTTTCGGGAATCGTCAGGCTGACCCTCAACGGGATCGATGGCTCCGCGGCACGCGCGAGCGCCGCCACGCCCGCCAGCGCGAGCACCGCATACTTGATTCGGCCGGTTGCGCTCATCGTTCGGCTCTCCTTCATGCATTGATCCAGCGTATGCGCGAATTGACGGCGCGCAAGCCGAAAACTTGAGCGCATGCCGGTGATCCGGCCCCTCCCCACGGCGCGCCGGCGTCCGCGTCAGCGCGCCTCGCCGAACCCGCCGAAGAACGCACGGGCGTTCGCGTCGAGGCTGTCGAGGTGATAGCCGCCCTCCTGCACGATCACCGTCGGCAACCCGAGCGCGCCGATCGCGCCGCCGAGCCGCCCGAACCCGTCGGTCGTGACGGCAACCTGCGATTGCGGATCGTCCTGGTAGATGTCGAAGCCGAGTGCGAGCACGAGCGCGTCGGGCTGGAATCGCGCGAGGGCGCGCAACGCGTCGTCGAGCCGCTCGAAGAATACCGATTCCGGCGCACCGTGCGGCATCGGCAGGTTGAGGTTGAAGCCGGCGCCGGCGCCCGCGCCCGTCTCTTCCTCGTAACCCGCGACGACCGGGTAGAAGTTGGTCGGATCGCCGTGGATCGACACGTACAGCACATCGTCGCGGCCGTAGAAGATCTCCTGCACGCCCTGCCCGTGATGCATGTCGGTGTCGAGGATCGCGACACGGCGATGGCGGCCCAGCAGCGCTTGCGCGGCGATCGCCGCATTGTTCAGGTAACAGAAGCCGCCGGCCGCATCGCGGCGCGCGTGGTGGCCCGGCGGGCGGCACAGCGCGTAGGCCTCGCGCGCGCCGTCGTTGACGTCGGCCGCGGCCGCGAGCGCGTCCTGCGCGGACCAGTACGCGGCGCGCCACGTGTTCGCACCGACCGGGCAACTGCCGTCGGCAAGGTAGCGCGCGGCTTTCGCGAGCACGCCGCGCAACGGGTTCGGGTCGCGCACGAACACGTTCGACATCACTTCGTCGCCCCAGTCGTCGGGCATCCGCTTCCAGTCGCGGTGCGCCTCTTCGAGAAAGCGCAGGTAGTTCATGTCGTGCACGGCCGCGATCGGCGCGGTGCCGCGGTCGGCCGGCTCGCGCACGTCGAAGTCGAGCGCGCGCATGGCCGCGACGAGCCGCGCCGCGCGTTCGGGCACTTCCTGCGGTTCGCGCATCCGGCCGCGCGACAGGTAGCTGCGCGGATGATGCAGCAGTTGTTCGGGATGGAAATAGGTTTTCATCGTTCGTCCTCGTCGAATCGCCGCGTCACGCCACGCGCGCGGCCGCCTCCGCTTCGACCGGCGCCGCGATGCCCGCGCGCGCCAGCACCGCATGGAGCAGCACGTTCGTGCCGCGCGTCACGTCGTCGGGCAATGCGTCCTCGGCCTCGTTGTGCGACAGGCCGTCGACGCACGGAATGAACACCATCGCGGTCGGGACGCGGCGCGCGAGCAGGATCGCGTCGTGGCCGGCGCCGCTGACGATCCGCTCGTTCGTATAGCCGAATGCAGCCGCCGCCTGCGCGACCAGTTCGACGCAATCGCGGTCGAACGGCGTCGCCGGACTGCGCCAGCAGGTGTCGATCGCGACCTGCACGCCGCGGGCGGCGGCGATGCGTGCACACGCATCGCGCAGGTCGCGCTCCATCGCGTCGACTTCGGCATCGTCGTGATGACGCAGGTCGACCGTGAACGTCAGGTCGCCGGCAATCGTGTTGCGCGACGCGTTGCGGATGCCGGCCTGCCCGATCGTCGCGAGCCCGCGCGGCGCGTACCCGGCGACGATCCGCTCGAGTTCGAGCGCGATCTGCGCGCTCGCGAAATACGCATCCTTGCGATACGGCATCGGTGTCGTGCCCGCATGCGCGGCCACGCCCGTCACCGTCACGTCGAGCCAGCGAATCGCCTGGCCGCCCGTGACGACGCCGATCGTCGTGCCGTTGGCCTCGAGTACGGGCCCCTGTTCGATATGGGCCTCGAAATACGCATCGACCGCGCCGCCCGCCGCGCGCGTGCCGCGATAACCGCACGCGTCGAGCGCCGCGCCGAGCGTGACGCCGTCGGCGTCCTGCTTCGCGAGCGCGTCGTCGAGCGGCAGCGCGCCCGTAAACACGGCCGAGCCGAGCATCGCCGGCGCGAAGCGCGCGCCTTCCTCGTTGGTCCAGGACACGATTTCGAGCGGCTTGTCGGTCGCGATGCCGGCGTCGTTCAGCGTGCGCACGAGTTCGAGCCCGGCGAGCACGCCGTAGACGCCGTCGAAACGACCGCCTTCCGGCTGCGTGTCGAGATGGCTGCCGATCAGCACGGGCGCGGCTTGCGCGTCGGCGCCGTCGCGCCGGGCGAACAGGTTGCCGACCGCATCGACGCGCACCGCCATCCCCGCGTCGCGGCACCATTGCGCGAACAGGTCGCGCCCGCGCCGGTCATCCTCGGTCAGCGCGAGGCGCCGCACGCCGCCGCGCGGCGTCGCGCCGACGCGCGCCATGTCGGCCAGGCTCCGCCACAAGCGGGCGCCGTCGATTTCCAGCAGGTCTTTCATGTGCACTCCGGATGAATTCGTACGTTGAGGGTCAGTGCGAACCGAGCGCTTCGGCGGCAGCCGGCCGGGCCGCACGGCGCGCGTCGAGCGCCACGATGCAGAGCAGCGAAATGCCGGCGAGACCCGTGTAGAACACCGCGAGCGGCCACCACTGGCCGGCGAAGCGATGCGCGAGCCAGGTGCCCACGAGCGGCGTCAGGCCGCCGGCAATCGCGCCGCAGATCTGGTACGCGAGCGAGATCGCCGAATAGCGCACGTGCGCGGGGAAAACGTCGCTGACGAAACCCGCGATCACCGAATAGAAGCCGGCCATGCAGACGACCGCGAGCGCGATGCCTGCGATCAGCGACGCGGACGTGCCGCCCTGCACGAGCATGAACATCGGATACGGCGACAGCATCGCGAGCAGCGCGGCGAGCTTCAGGAAGCGCGCGCCGCCGATCCGCTCGGCGGTCCAGGCGGCGACCGGCTGCGCGACGAACTGGATGATCGCGACCGCGAACAGGCTGTCGAGGATCAGCGAGCGCGATACGCCGACGTACTGGGTCGTGTACGCGATCATGAACGTGTTCGTGAAATAGACGCCCGCGATGCCGATCGTGTTCGCGCCGATGCAGAGCAGCACCAGCCCCGACGCGGAGCGGAACACTTCGGCGACCGGCAGCTTCACCGTGCGGTTGGTTTCCTTCACCCGCGCGAATTCCGGCGATTCGTTCACGCCGAGCCGGATCAGGATGCCGACCACGAGCAGCACCGAACTCGCGAGAAACGGCAGGCGCCAGCCCCACGCGAGGAAGTCGGCCTTGTCCATCGACGTGACCGCCCGGAACGCGACCAGCGACAGGATCAGCCCGGCCGGGCTGCCGAGCTGCGCGAACGACGCGAAGAACGTGCGGCGCCCCTGCGGCGCATGCTCGCCCGCCATCAGCACCGCACCGCCCCATTCGCCGCCGACCGCGATGCCCTGCACCACGCGCAGCGCGACGAGCAGCACCGGCGCGAGCATGCCGACCGTCGAATAATCGGGCAGCAGCCCGACGCACACGGTCGCGACGCCCATCATCATCAGCGTCGTCATCAGCGCCTTCTTGCGGCCAATGCGGTCGCCGAGGTGGCCGAAGATCACGCCGCCGAGCGGCCGCGCGAAGAAGCCGACCGCGAACGTCGCGAACGACGCCATCGTGCTGACGAAGCGGTCGTGCGACGGAAAATAGAGCTCGCCGAACACGAGCGCGGCGGCGGTCGCGTAGATGTAGAAGTCGTACCACTCGATCATCGTGCCGATGAACGCGGCCGTCGCGGCACGCCCCGGCTGGCGCGCGGAAGGAAGGGACTGGGTCATGCGGGCTCCTGACGCACGCCGCTGCGGGGCGACGCGCAATATCGTGGTGACAGCCGTCTCGCGCGGCCTCGCGCCGCACGCTGCGGCGCCCCTCCTTTATCGGCGACCGCAAATCATTAGTCAAATTTCAAGTTATTATTCGCTGTATAAATTCAACTAATGTCTACCCGACGCCTCGCCCGGAGACCCGATGCGCCCCGACCTTGCCCCGTTCCTGAACGACCGCCTCGACTGGAACCTGTTGCGCACCTATCTGGTGATCATGCAAGAGCGCAGCGTGAGCCGCGCGGCCGCGCGCCTGCACGTGACGCAGCCGGCCGTGAGCCAGGCGCTGCGGCGGCTCGAGGAGACGCTCGAGCGCCGGCTGATCGAGCGGCGCGGCGCGCATTTCGCGGCGACGCCGGCCGGCGAGGCCGTGTACCGGATCGCAAGCGACATCTACGGCGGCATCTCGCGCCTCGAAACCGAAATCGACGACAGCACGGCCGACCTGACCGGCTCGATCCGACTGCTGACGGTGAGCCGCATCGAGTCGCCCGTCTACGACGAATTCCTCGCGGAATTCCATCGCGCGTATCCGCGCATCGACCTGCAGATCGAGGTGATGCGCTCGTCGGACATCCTGTCGTCGCTGCTGCAGAAGACGGCCACGGCCGGGCTCGGCCTGTGCCGCACGCCGCACGACAAGCTGGAGATGCGCTGTTTCCTGCGCCAGCGTTATGCGATCTACTGCGGCCGCCATCACCGGCTGTTCGGGCAGACGCAACTGCGGATGGACGATCTGCTCGCGGAGAATTTCGTGTCGTTCACGAGCGACCAGATCGGCGACAGCCTGTCGCCGCTCACCGTGTTCCGCGACCAGAAGGGCTTCACGGGGCGCATCGTGGCATCGTCGCCGAGCCTCGAGGAAGTGCGGCGGCTGATCTTCGCGGGTTACGGGATCGGCTGCCTGCCCGAGCACATCGTGCGCGACGACATCGCACAGCAGCGGCTGTGGCGGCTGCCGCCCGATGACGGGCTCGTCGATGTCGACGTGTTCCTGCTGTGGCATCGCGACCGCAAGATGAACGCGGCCGAGCAGGCGTTTCTCGACGCGATGGAGCGCTGCATGCAGCGCTATTCGCTCGCGGAGCGGCTGGGGAAGTGACGGTGCGCCTGCGCGCGGAGAACACGCCGGGCGCAGGCGGCCCGGCGCGTCGCACGCATCAGAAACGATGCACGATGCCGAGTTGCACGCCGCGCGCATTCGCGCCCGGGTAGGCGAGCGGCAGGCCGGGGTTCGCCGCGCCGGCCAGCGTGTAGCCGGCCTGGTTGCGGTTGCGCAGGTACGACAGCGCGCCGTAGAAGCTCGTGCGCTTCGACAGGTCGTACTCGTACATCAGCCCCAGCTGGTCCGCATTGTTGCCCTGCGACGACTGGTCATGCAGGTACGCGTAGCCGAGCGCGACATAGTTCGCCGGGTTGAACTGGTATTTGACCGACAGCCCGTACACGCGCGAATCGATCCCGAGGTCGGCCCACTTCACCGCGGAGAAACCGCCGTACACGGTTGCCTTGCCGATCTCGTACGAGGCGCCGGCCATGATCGTGCGATCGGTCGTGGTCGCCGTCGCGTTCTTCAGCCACTGGCCCGCGACGAACGCGCCGAACGGCCCGTGTTCGTAGGTCAGGTCGAACTGCTGGCTGGAACCGGCCGAGCGCACGCCGCCCGCGTCGCCGAAGCCGAAATACAGCCCGCCCCGGAAGCCCGCGATCTCCGGACTCTGGTACGACAGCGTGTTGCTGGTGCGGAACGCGAACACGGTCAGGTTGTCCATGCCGGATGCCTGCGTGACGCCGCCGAACGCGTCCTGCCCGCCCTGGTCGTTGAACAGCGGCGAATTCTGCCGGCCCGCGCGCAGCTTCCCCCACGCCCCCGCGACGCCGACCCACGCCTGCCGGTTGAACATGCTGCCGGCACTCGCCAGCGAACCGTCGTTCGGATTGAAGCCGTTTTCCAGCGCGAACTCGATCTTCTGCCCGCCGCCGATATCCTCGCCGCCCTTCAAGCCGAACCGGCTGCCCCACTGGCCACCCGAGTTGATCGCCGCCGTATAGCCGTTGCCCGTATTCACGTACTGCGCGAACTCGTCGATCACGCCGTACAACGTGACGCCGTCCTGCGCGAGCACGGTACCCGATGCGGCGAGGCATGCGACCGTGACCGTCGCGCGAAGACCGGCGTGCACCGTCCGCGCCCGGCAATCGCTGCCGTACGCTTCAATATATTTAGTCATACTATTTAAATAAGCAGAGAAGGAAACGACACCGGGCGCGACAGTCACGCGGCACCGGTATCGCGGGAATGGGAATTGATCGGGTAGGTCCGGCGCGGACCGCACCCGGCTCGACGCTCAGGCCGGCAACGAGCCGGCCCGATGCGCGGGATGCGCCGTCAGTGGTGAACTTCGCCGCGTTCGAGCGGCAGGATCAGGCGCTCGGGAATGCTGCGACGCGATGCACGCGCGCCGATGTAATACAGCACGGCCGGCACGATCAGCCCGAGAATCCACGAGATGTCGGTGCCGCCGAGCGCATCGACGAGCGGCCCCGTGTAGATGTGCGTCGACATGAACGGCAGTTGCACGAGGATACCGACCACGTAGATCGTGATGGCCATCCCGTTCCAGCGTCCGTAGCGGCCGTCCGGATCGGACAGCGCCGGCACGTCGTAGCGCGAGCGCGTGAAGCAGTAGTAGTCGACGAGGTTGATCGCGCTCCACGGCGTGAAGAACGCGAGCAGGAACAGGATGAACGCGGTGAATTCCTTCAGGAACGAATGACGGCCGGCGAGCGCGATCAGCGTCGACACGCAGATCATCCCGACGATGTACACGAGGCGGCTCTTCGACGACACCGCGCCCTTGCCGCGAAAGCCGCTGACGATCGTCGCCATCGACATGAAGCTGCCGTACGCGTTGAGCGCCGTCACCGTCACCTTGCCGAACGCGATGCTGAAGTACAGCAGCGCCGCAACGGCGCCCGTCGAGCCGAGCCCGACGATATACGACACTTCGTGATGCGCGAACTGGCTGCCGGCCAGCGCGGCCGCGAAGACGCCGAACACCATCGCCGCCTGCGCGCCGATCACCGAGCCGAGGCCGACCGCGAGGAACGTCGCGACCGACGACGTCGAGCGCGGCAGGTAGCGCGAGTAATCGGCGACGTACGGGCCGAACGCGATCTGCCACGACGCGGACAGCGACATCGACAGCAGGAAGCTCGCGAGCGAGAAATGACGGTTCGCGAGCAGCGCGCCGACGTCGTGGTTCGCGAACAGCTGCGCGAACATGTAGACGAACGCGACGATGCCGACCACGCTCGCGATCCGGCCGACGAAGTGGATCGCGCGGTAGCCGAATACGGTCAGCACGACGATCACGGCCGCGAACAGCAGGATGCCGGCGGCGTCATCGACGTGCAGCAACTGCGCGACGGCCTGCCCGGCCAGCACCGAGCCGCTCGCGGAAAAGCCGGTATACATCAGGCACACGAGCACGATCGGGATCATCGCGCCGTACACGCCGAACTGCACGCGGCTCGAGATCATCTGCGGCAGCCCGAGCTGCGGCCCCTGCGCGCCGTGCAGCGCCATCACGGCGCCGCCGACGAGCTGGCCGAGCAGCAGCGCGACCAGCGACCAGAACACGTCGCCGCCGAGCACGACCGCGAGCGCGCCCGTGACGATGGCCGTGATCTGCATGTTCGCCGACAGCCACAGCGTGAACTGGCTCAGCAGCCCGCCGTGGCGCTCGGCGTCGGGAATGAAGTCGATCGAGCGGACCTCGATCAGTCCGCCGGCCTTTCCACTCGAATTCGTTGACACGGGTCAATCTCCCCAATACTCAGGACCACACATGGTTTGAACGGGACAGGATGCAGCGAGCCGCCCTTTCGGCTCTGCGGATGCGGGGCGCCGTGGATCGCCGGCATGCGCCACGCACGCATGGTCTGCACGCTGGCGCGCAAGCGGCACGACGTGTGCCGACATTGCCAGCGGATGATCTTGTATATACAACTTGTGAGATATCGGTGATTACCCGGTATCGACCGATTTTCGAAATCGTCCGAACAATCGGTGCGGGGTCGGGCAATTTCGCCGCAAGCCGGACGTCGGAAAAATGAAAGGTCAGGCGCCGGCCGGCGGTGCCGGATCGGGCTCGGCCGTCATGCCGCCTGCGGGGAACAGGTTCAGCATGCGCCGCGCCGCTTCGATGTCGCGCGTGTGCAGCCACTCGTCGTAATCCTCGCTGCGCAGGATCACGACACCGCGCTTCTCGTCGGCGGGCCGATGCATTCGCGCGAACAGCGGATGATCGTCGGCGTTCACGGTGAGCATCGTCATGCCGATGCGGACGCGTCCGCCGCTGTCTTCATGGCGACGCCAGAGACCGGCGACGCAATACGGCTGCCAGCCGTCGACGCCGATCCGGTGCCACACGTTGCGGCCGGTCTCGTAACACGGCTCGCAGATCCAGCGCACCGGAATCAGGCAGCGCTGGCCGTTGCGCCAGGCGTTCCCGTAGAGACGCGATGCGCCGACCGTTTCCGTGCGCGCGTTCACCGTATCGAGCTTCCTTCTTTTCCGGCCGTGCTCGTCGAGCCGCTCGGGCTGCATGAACTTCGGCCAGAAGCCGAACACGGCCGCCACGACCGCAAGGCCGTCGCCGTCGGCGCATGCGACGGGCGCCGCGTAGTCGGGATACACGTCGGGTGCCCACGGGTCGCGGCGATACAGGTCGCCGATGCCGATCTTCAGTTCGCTGATGCCGGGGTCTTCGCCGGGAGCGCGGTAGTGAGTGCACACGGTTCGTGCCGACCATGGAGGCAATGCTTCCATCGTAGATCAGCGCGCATGCGGCAATGGCGTTATTGCTTGGTATGACGAAACAGTTTTACGGATCGCCGGAGTATCGAGATCCGGGCAGCGCATGCGGTCAGGCGCCCCGCCTCACCTGAAGCGTCAGGATTTCATCGCCGGCTTCATCGAGCCTGCCGGTCGGCGTCCAGCCGAGATGTCGATAGAAACCGTGCGAGCGCGATGCGGGATCGGTCGAGCAGCCGAGAAACAGCGACGTGAAGCCGTTCGCCGCGAAATCGTCGATCACGCGCCGCAGCAGCCGCTTGCCGATCCCCGCCCCTTCGTACTCGGGCAGGATCGCGAGCACGACGATCTCGCCCGAAGCGGTAGCGCCGAAGCAGTAGCCGACCATGCGTCCGTTCGTGCAGCAGACATGGCCCGCGAACCGGCCGTCCCGGATCCCGTCGCCCCAGCTTTCGACGGTGATGCCGAGGTCGCGCAACTGCGTTTCGGTGAACGCGTTCTCGCGTGTCTTGCCGCGCAGTGCGATGCACGCGGCCGCGTCGCCGGGCACGGCCTTGCGCCAGGTGAGTTCATCCATCGATCGATGTTTCCTTGGTGTGCCGCCGGCGCGACGCATACAGGCAGATCAGTTCCAGCGCGATCGTCGCGCCGGCCAACGACGTGATTTCAGCATGATCATACGGCGGCGACACCTCGACCACGTCCATGCCGACCAGGTTGATGCCGTCGAGGTGACGCAGGATCTCGAACGCCTGGTGGCTCGACAATCCGCCCGACACCGGCGTACCGGTGCCGGGCGCGAACGCCGGGTCGAGACAGTCGATGTCGAACGTCAGGTACACCGGATGATCGCCGACCCGCTCGCGAATCCGCGCGGCGACCGCGGCCGGCGTCGACGCATGCACGCGGCGCGCATCCTGGATGTCGAATCCCATCGGCTCGTCGTTGGTGGTCCGGATGCCGATCTGCGCCGATCGCGCGGGCACGACCCACCCTTCCCGCGCCGCGTGATGGAACATCGTCCCGTGATCGATGCGCTTCACGTCGCGGTCGGGCCAGGTGTCGGTGTGCGCATCGAAATGCACGAGCGACAGCGGGCCGTGCACCTTCGCATGCGCCTTCAGCAGCGGATACGTGATGAAGTGATCGCCGCCGAGCGTCAGCATCGCGCAGCCGCGCGCGAGGATCGCATCGGCATGCCGCTCGATCGCACCCGGTACCGATTCCGGCTGCCCGAGATCGAACGCGCAATCGCCGTAGTCGACCGCGGCCAGCACGTCGAACGGATCGAACGACCACGGCCACGGGCGCTCCCACGCGAGGCCCGTCGACGCGATCCGCAACCCGCGCGGGCCGAAGCGCGTGCCGGGCCGGTGCGACGCGGCGGCGTCGAACGGCACGCCGGTGATCGCGAGATCGACGCCGTCGAGATCGCGGCTGAAACGCCGCCGCATGAAGCTCGTCGCGCCCGCAAACGTCGGTTCGGCCTGGGTGCCGTGGAGGCTGTCGCGCGTAAACGCGAAATCGTTCTGGCTCATCGTCGGATTCCTGTCTGAAGGGGACACGGCCGCGCGGCTGGCGACCTCGTGCCCGATTCTGCCGCCACGGCATCCAACGAAAAATATGAACTAACATAAGCCGACTTCACGAAATGCGATGTATTGCCATGCTGACCCGGCTCCGAGACATGGATTTGCAGTTGCTGCGGCTGTTCCTGACGATCGCCGAGTGCGGCGGCTTCAGCGCCGCGCAGGGCACGCTCGGCATGGCGCCTTCGACCATCAGCACGCAGATGGCCAAGCTCGAGACGCGCCTCGGGTTCCGGCTGTGCGATCGCGGCAAGCGCGGCTTCCGGCTGACGCCGAAAGGCGAGCGCGTGCTGCAGTCGACGCGGCGGCTCCTGCAGGCGATGGACGTGTTCACGCGCGACACGCAGCACGTGTCGGGCACGTTGCTCGGCGAGCTGCGCGTGGGTTTGTCCGAACGGCTCGCGCCGGACATCGTCGAATCGATTGCGGCGGCCGTCGGCCGTTTTCGCGAACAGGCGCCGGACGTGCTGATCGAGATGCTCGCGGTTCCGCCCGACGAACTGGAGCGCAGGCTGCTGAAAGGCGAACTGCAGCTCGCGATCGGCTATTTTTCCGGCCATCAGGCCGGCCTGCACTACGCGCCGCTGTTCGTCGAACACCAGTCGCTGCATTGCGGCGCACGCCATCCGCTGTTTGCGAAAAAAAGCGTGTCGGCGAGCGACATCGCGCGCGCGAGCAACGTCGCGCGGCTCTACAAGACGAACACGTCGGGTGCGGCGCTGCGCAACGCGCAGCCGACCGCGTTCTCCGAAAACGTCGACGCCGACGTGATCTTCATCCTGTCCGGCGCGCATGTCGGGTTCCTGCCCGACCACGTCGCGGCGCCGTGGATCGCCGCCGGGAAGATGCGCCGGCTGCTTGCCAGCAAGCTGAGCCACACGGTCGAATTCCAGCTCGCGACGCCGCGAAACCGCGACGGCAGCGACGCGATGGACGCGTTCACCGCGGCGCTCGCCGAACAGTTCGGCGGGCTCGATGACTGGTCGGGCCGGTAACCGGTTACGCGAGGCAGCCCGCCGCGCGTCAGACGAGCCGGTCCGATGCGACGACGTGCACGCCCGGCCGCGCGTCGATCGCGGCATCGACCAGCGCCCGCGCGATCCGCGACGCCGGATTCACGCGCCACTTCGCCGGCAGCACCGGCCCGACCGCGTTCAACGCGAACACGAACAGCCGCTCGCCGAACCTGAATTCGTCACGACTGCCGCCGATCAGGCCCGGCCGCACATAGGTGAGCGACGCAAAGCCGACGCCGGCCAGCGCCTGCTCGACCTCGCCCTTCACGCGGTTGTAGAAGATGCGCGACGCGGCATCCGCGCCGAGTGCGGAATTCAGCACGTAGGTCGGCGTGCCGTGCCGGTGCGCGTGCCGCGCGACGGCCAGCGGATAATCGTGATCGACGCGCCGGAAGGCCGCCTGCGAGCCGGCGGCCCGCATCGTCGTGCCGAGCGTGCAAATGACCGCATCGGCCTGCCACCAGTCGGCCGTGTCGGGCAACTGTTCGAAATCGACCTCCAGCGCGCGCATCTTCGGATGCGGGGACAGCGGCCGGCGCGCGAGGACGATGACCTGATCGACCCGCGAATCGGCAAGCGCGACTTCGAGGACGTGGCGCCCGACGAGTCCGGTCGCGCCGACGAGCAGCAGTTTCATGTCCGGTTCTTCCGTGTGAAGCCTGCGTTGGCGGGCCCGATGCGGCCCGGTTTCCGGCTATCGACATGATCCCCGGCCGGCCGCTCGCGCACAACCCGTCCGTTGTCTCCAAAAATTACCGATCGGGCGTCTTCCCTGTCCTGTCGCGCGCCACGACGCGGCCGACGCCGGCCCGATCGACAGCCGGCCTTCGGCGATCAGCGCCGGCGCGGAAGCCGGCATCGATGCATTCCGCATACCGACTGGATGCACACGACGCAAGCGTGAAAAAGCACGAACCGCCGATGCGCGCAAGGCATACCGGCGGTTCCGTTTCAGGCGGCCCGCCTATCAGACATGCAACGCGTGCCCGAGCGCGCGCAATGCGGCCTCCTGCAGCGCCTCACCCAGCGTCGGATGCGCATGGATCGTGCCGCCGATATCCTCCAGCCGCGCGCCCATCTCCAGCGACTGCGAGAACGCCGCGGCCAGTTCCGACACGCCGCGTCCGACGGCCTGCCAGCCGACGATCAGGTGATTGTCGCGTCGCGCGACGACGCGCACGAAGCCGTCGGTCGCCTGCAGCGTCATCGCGCGCCCGTTCGCCGCGAACGGGAACGATGCGCTCACGCAATCGACGCCGGCCGCATGCGCATCGTCCGGCGACCAGCCGGCCGTCACGATCTCGGGATCGGTGAAGCACACGGCCGGAATCGACGCCGGCACGAACTGGCGGCGCCGGCCGGCAATCAGCTCGGCCACCATCTCGCCTTGCGCCATCGCGCGATGCGCGAGCATCGGCTCGCCCGCGACGTCGCCGATCGCCCACACGTTGCGCATCGACGTCCGGCACGTGTCGTCGATCCGCAGCGCGCGGCCGTTGCGATCGAGCTGCAGCGTCTCCAGCCCGAATCCGTCGACGCGCGGCCGGCGGCCGACGGCCACCAGCACGCGATCGGCCGGCAGCGTCTGCTCGGCGCCGTCGGCGGCCTGCACGCGCACCGCGCCGTGCTCCGCCAGCCCGAGCACCTGGTGGCCAAGCCACAGCCGGACGCCGAGCCGTGCGAGCGAATCGGCAACCGGCCGCCCGAGTTCCGCATCGTATGCAGGCAGCACGCGCTCGGCCGCCTCGACGACGCTGACGTCGACACCGAGCTTGCGATAGACGGTCCCGAGTTCGAGCCCGATGTACCCGGCGCCGACGACGACCAGCCGCTTCGGCAACGTCGCGGGCGACAGCGCCTCGGTCGACGACACGACGTGCCCGCCGAACGGCATCGTCGGCAGCTCGACCGGCTCGGAACCCGTCGCGAGCAACAGGTGTTCGCAACCGATCCGCACCGAATGATTGCCGGTGACGACGTCGACGGTCTTGCCGTCGATCACGTGGGCGTCGCCGTGCAGCACGCGCACGCCGTTTTTCTTGAGCAGCGCGCCGACGCCGCGCGTCAGCCGGTCGACGATGCCGTCCTTCCACGCGACGCTTTTCGCGATGTCGAGCTCGGGCGTGCGCACGCGGATCCCGAGCGCGCCTTCGCCCGCCTGGCCGCACGCCTGTTCGAACGCATCGGCCACGTGGATCAGCGCCTTCGACGGAATGCAGCCGATGTTCAGGCACGTACCGCCGAGCCGGTCGCGCTCGACCAGCACGGTCGGAATGCCGAGCTGGCCGGCGCGGATCGCGGCGACGTAGCCGCCCGGGCCGCCGCCGACGACGAGCAGTGTGGTGTGTTCGTTCTTCATCGCGCTCACTCCACGAACAGCAGTGCCGGGCGTTCGAGCACCGCGCGCACGGCCTGGATGAATTCGGCCGCATCCGCGCCGTCGACGACGCGATGATCGAACGACGACGACAGGTTCATCAGCTTGCGCGCGACGACCGCCCCGTCGCGGATCATCGGCCGCTCGACGATCCGGTTCACGCCGACGATGCCGACTTCCGGGTGATTGATCACCGGGGTCGACACGATGCCGCCGAGCGCGCCGAGGCTCGAAATCGTGATCGTCGACCCGCTCAACTCGTCGCGCTGCGCGCGGTTCGCGCGCACGGCATCGGCGAGCCGCGCGATTTCCGCCGAGATCGACCACACGTCGCGCGCTTCGGCATGGCGCAGCACGGGCACCGTGAGGCCGCCGTCCGTCTGCGTCGCGACCCCCATGTGCACCGCGCCGTAACGCGTGACGACGCCTGCTTCGTCGTCGAAACGCGCGTTGATCTGCGGGAAATCGCACAGTGCGATCACCATCGCGCGGATCAGCAGCGGCAGCGGCGTGAGCTTGCCGCGCGTGTCGCCGTAGCGTCGGTTCAGTTCCGTGCGCAACGACTCGAGCTCGGTGACGTCGATTTCCTCGACGTAGCTGAAGTGCGGGATGCGGCGTTTCGCTTCCTGCATCTTGCGCGCGATCGCGCGGCGCAAGCCGATCACCGGCACCTCGGTCTCGTCGTTGCGTTCGTCGTAGCCGTGCGCGTGCGCCGGCAACGACCGCGTCGACCGCATCGGTTGCGCCGGCATCGGGCGTGAAGACCGCGCTCAACCCGGCAGCGGCATGGCCGTTCCCGACCGGCAGCCGTCCGTAATCGCGGCTGACCAGCACC